>NZ_JBVVOT010000012.1:0-208682 GCF_055807455.1 Bradyrhizobium sp. Kon58 | reverse complement strand
AAAATCCCATGTCTCGGGCCACACGTTTGACGGACGCGATATACCTTCCAAGCTCGGTTGCGATTTCACCCGCGGTCGAGCCAACGTTGACCATTTTGATCAGGATCTGTACCTCGCCCTTGGTCCACTGCTTAGGTTTGTGGTTTCGCACGCGCCAAGCTCCAGTTCGCTCGGAGCGGAGATTAGCAGAATTGTTCCACTTCTGGAACGAAATGCCCACTGCGTGGATTTCGGTTCCGCCGAATTTGTATTTGCAAACGAGACGAAGCTGGGGCAGAATTTTCTGCACCGGGGCTGGCTTCATATTTCACTTAGTTCTTTTAACCCGGCTGCATTGACCACGCGGGGCCGCAGCGATTTAACCTCCCGCTGCGGCCTTCGCCGTATGGCCGCCAGCGTGACCGGCGGTGGGTCGTCCGAAGATAGCCGCTCGAAGCGACTGCTTAGCTTTGCTTCCCGTGCATGCAGGCGATCACGAACTCCCGCTTTGCGCGACCTTGTCCCTTTCCTCTTCCGCCCGCACTTGAAAACCCACGTTCGGTGGCGAGCTGCTGGCATTTTTCCAATTTTTGCGGGTTGCGAGGCGCGCCCTGCTGAGCCTGTACAGCGCCTGCGACCAAAGCCAGAGCAAAGGAAGCAAATAAGATCGGCCTAATCATTCTGCGCACTCCCTACCTGCAGTTGATCAAATCGCTATAAGAAAATAGTGGCCTGCCTCGGCATCAATCAAGCGAGCAGAAGACCATAAATCGTCCCTTGGATTGTAGCATGGCAATGCTGGCATGAGCCCGCGGGCTTTGGGGTATATTTTAAAAGCGAACTGAACCTTCACACCGCGCGCCTATACTGACGAGTATCCGGGATTTTGCTAATCCCTTCCCGGGGCTGGACGGATATCAAGCCGCCGGGACAAGGTATTGTCTGCCCGGCGGCTCTATTCTGCCGGCTCAGGGGAGCACCTGCCTGAACCCACTACGATAAGCTGTAGCTCGCCCGCGTTCCGAGCTAACTAGGAATCGACAATTTGCGAGATTCCTAAGATGCCAGCTTTGCTGGCGGCATCCCGCTCGTCGATATAATGGTCTGGCCATTATCCGCCCCGCAGCCGTGCGGAATGGCTGGCCGACATGTGACCTGCAGCATCCAATGCCTAAACGGCCATTGCGATCGCAGGGTCGACGTGCGGCTCGACACACTACTGCAAGCTCAGCCGTGGTCGCGAGTCGGCTTGCGTCTCGTCTGCTCAGCATGCGGCGCCGCAGGATCTGTGCATATCTCCCAAACTGGCATGACAGTCGCGGGCAAGTCAGGCCAAGCATGGGCCGCTTGAGGTTTTTGATTCCAACGATGAAGCACGTCACCGAGCGCCGTTTTGCCAATCCGGAAGCCGCCGCGCGTCAGCTCGTTCAGCTGGCTTCGAGAATCGAGGCGGTACAGGACGGCAGAATCCATATCGAGAAGATCAACTACCCATTCCTATACACGCTTAAGGCAAGCGGGGCAGAGTTCGGCGCCGGCATCAGGTGCGCTGTCGAGAAGGGCTGGCTGGAGCTGCACGAGAGCGGTACCTACGTGCGGCTGCTTAGGCCGAGCGAGGATTTGCTGGCGAAGGAATGACGTGGTCCGTTTGACGAGTCGATCGCGCTGCCAGACGGCTTCCTGAGCTTGCATCAGCAGCCTGCCAAGAAGAGAACACGCCGCGCCTGAATAGCGAGCCGCGATGGTGGGGTAATCCTCATGGCAGGCGGCGGCCCGACGATGTGCGCTCGTATTGGCGTCATGCGCGCTGCACAATCTGCTCCGCTATCAAAAGCCCCGCGCTTAACTTGCGTGGAGGCACCCTTGCGGCGCGCGTCGTATCCACCCGAATGCCGGGGGACCGAATCAATGCCTAAACGAGTGGCCAGAGCGGAGCAGCATCCACACTGCGAGAACTGCGACGTCTAACAATCCTGAGAACCTTCGTTCTCGACACCCAGTCCGGTCGCGAAGTCGGGGTGTACCAATGCCCAGCTGCGCCAAGCTGCACTGGAAAGAGTGACGCAAATCAGGACGAAGCGCGCGACCCTAATTAGCTGGTGAGGTGAGGCGCTGCGATCAGCTCGGCTTCGCTCCACGTTCGAATTCGACCGTCAGATTTTTTAGCGAGACCTTGACGGCGAACCCAGCATCGAGCCAAGCGCGTGCTTGACTGTGACCCGCGCGGACGTTCTCGTTGCTCCACCACGAGGTGAACTTTCGAGCCGACGCCGGGAGCTTGCGTCCTAGGACGTCCTCGATTTCGGCGAACGTTAGCCGAACGATCGGTCCACGCTCATTCGACAGCCGAACATGCAGTGGGTGGTAAATGGACTTTCTAGGGTTCATGGCCTCAGCACCGCAAATGTAAAGCCTTCATCATAGAACATCCGAGCGGCGCTGCACTGATCGCATACCGCTTGGACCTCGCAATAGCGGCAGTTCCTGCGGTTGAGAAGACGCCCGCCATTAAAGCGGTCTTACTCGTTCTCGGCTTGCGAAATTGCGCGCTCCAGTTCGGCTGCCAGGTTCGCGTAGTGAGCGACGACCCTCTCGACAGCTTCTCGCTTGATGACGGACTTTGCGGCGTCTCTCAACTGCTCGCACTTCGCGATCTGCTCGCGCAGTGTCGCAAGATGTTCGAGCATGTCTTTCATCACGCGTTCCCCAACGGGAACGCGCTAACGGCAAAGTCGGAAAACCTGCAATCGGGCCTCAGTGCTCGGTCCGGCCGAGCTTTCGACGCGACTGTGCCAGCTGCTTGTCGAGCTGCTCCTCGACGAACAGCAGGATGAGGCGTCGAGTGTCCCTGTCGGTGATGTTCTGAAAGGCTTTGATCAGGCGCAGCATCTGCAGATCTTCAACTGGTTGGGTCACGGCAAAGACCTCATCGGAAAAGAGCGGCATATTGAAATATATTAAATTATGCCGCTATTATTGCCGAAAAGGAACATGGAACTTTGATTGAAAGTTAAACACCGCCGGCTCGCCGCCCAGAGCTGGCGGAGCGGCCCCGGCCACCCTCAAGGAGCCCCCCTGAAGCCGGGGCCGTGTCTCTTTCGATGGAGGGAGTAGTTAGCTTTGCTCGATGTTTCGTGCGGCCAATTCCTGGTCCAGCTGCTTCAAGCGAACGAGTAGATTTTCGACGATCTCCATGCAGTCAGAATGCCTCAACGAATGCACGCCACGCGCCTCGAGCTCGCGCTCCAATATTGTAGCCACTATGCTTTGGATGCTCACTAATCCCCCGCAGGAAAGCATTTGCGCCGCCAGATACGGCTCAACAAAGAATTGGGTTCACTCGGGGGAAAGGCCGCAGCCTGTTCCAGCCCCACTGCGGCCATCCCGCGCAACTGCAAATAGCTTGGTACTCAAATCTCGCCGGTGTTCCGACAGTAGAACACCCCGTCCCGAAAATGGACTCCGTACAACTACCGGTGGCACCTTGTCACATTAGAGCGAACATGGCACGGCTTGGCTTCCAGCCCCCAATCCTCCCGGCTGCCGATTCAAATGCGGATCAGAGCGCCGGAGCCTCGAAAGTGAAGGTCGCAGGAACGGCTAAAGGGCTGCTCCTGCGACCGACGCCGCGACGTTCCGCACGGCTCCGGCGTGCTAGCATAGCGACCGACCAGCGTGAACCGGTGGGACCCGATTTGAGGATCCGCCCGCTTCAGCCAGCCCCGGCGGGTCACCCCATACCTTGACTGTTAAGCCTGTGCCGATTGTGAAATAGATCATATTGCGAGCCAGATATGCTGCGATACGATCATCGCACCGGGGCTGGCTGATATTTCACTTAGTCCTTTTCACCCGGACCTTTCGACCGCGCTGGCCGCAGCAGCAGTCCCGTGCTGCGGCCTTCGTGTTCACGGCGCTTAGCGCGATCAATCTGGCCGCCGTACTTGTACCAATGACTTCGGCGTCCTGTGCCATTGGAGAAGATTGTGTCCAAACAAAAAAATTGCCTGATCGTTCGTGCTGCAGGAAGACAACTGGACCTATTACGCGGCGAAGCCTCCCGCATCGCGAAAGGCAATAACGTCGATTGGTGGATCGATCAGGCGGAGGTCGGCACTCGCTTCTGCTTCGAGCATACAAAAGCAAAGGAGTCATTCGCTCTGGCTTGTGACAACTTCGGTATTCCCTGCCAAGACGGCTAGCCCGCAGTCGATGCTGTGAGCCGGCGGCGGGACCGCGCACCATCATAGAAGTCCAGCGCTAATGCGGCCCCGTGCCCGAAGGGCCGCACCTGACCCCAAGCTGTGTTTCGGCATGGATGCCGCCAGGGGGTCCCCAGTCGAACGCCGATTGACACGGTAAGCCAGACCTGTCGACGAAAGCAGAAGAAAGAACCCTTTGAGATTTGAGCCCTTCAGTCTCTCTGGCCATCGTGAACACTGATTAGGAACTCCCGTGCCTTGCGACGATTGCCTGTCCAAGTATGGAAGGAAAGAGCATGGTCCGGACGTCGATAATCGTTGCAGTAGCCTCGTTAGTACTTTCCGCAGGCGCATTCGCTCAAGGTGGCGGTGGGGGCGGAGGTGGTGGCGGCGGCGCCGGTGGTGGCGCAGGCGGTGGCGGCTCTTCGGCCAGTTCCGGGGCTTCCAACGGCGGATCGTCTTCGAGCGCGACCGGTCAGACCGGAGCTGGCAACCAATCCCCTACAACTGGCGGAGCCGGCCAGACCACGACCGGAAGCGGCGTCAACCAATCGTCTGCAGGCAACAGCGCCTCAAGCACGACGAAAAGCACGGACCCCAACGCGCCAGGAGGCTTGCCTGCAAACGCACAAGCTAGGCGTAACGCAGGTGCGGGCACCGCCCCGAACGGGTTGCCAATAGGCTCGCCCGGATCAGGGATAGGCTCGCCTGAACACCCTATCGGTTCACGCCGTTGAGCTCGCACCATCGGATGATGGTGAACGCAGCCATGGCGCCTTCACGCCGGCGAACATCATGAGCGCAACGCGTCAACCGCGTGCGCTACTACGATCAGCACGCTTATGGCGATGAGGAGGATTAGTAGCCAAGTGATCACGTTCGTCTCCAGGCTATGGAGTTGAACGCCCACACTCTGCACAGTCAAAGATAACCGGCCGAATCTCCTAATTCGGCCCAAGGGTGATGATTCTCAGCAACGGATGCGTCAACAGTCGGTCCTATCGGAATGCCACGAAGATAAGAACCGCAACAACGCACACCGAAAGTGAGAGTAAGTAAATACCCACGGCAATCCCTCGACTCGACGGAACCAGGATCGAATTCGGAGCCTGATCTCCCCTTCTCGTCAAACTAGTTTAGACAGGGATACATTACGTTTAGACGACGCCCCGCCCCAAACTGACATTGCTCTAAAAACAAGCCGCAGCGTGTACCTGCGGGTCTCAACTCAGTTTGCGGCGTTGCTCGGCAAGGGTTGCGCGCTGCTGATCGATTTCCTCTTGGACCAGTCGCCAAGTTTCCTCAGCGCGCGACGGTCTGGGCTTCGGCTTGGGAGGTTCGCTCTCGCTCATGGGTAATCTGTCCGACGCTACGGCGCCTGGCTAGTAGCCCACAATGACTGCGGTTCAGCATGGTTCGGCTAAGGCTGCCAACCGATATTGAGAAGAAAGAGGCGGGCAACTTCGGCGGCCGGACGTGCTGCTAGGAGCAAGGGGCTCCGGACATTTTTTGACGGGGAGTGCACGATGTCATCATCCTTTTCTTCCCGGCCGTGCTCTTGACAGGTGGGTTCGCTGCTGCTGGCGATTTTGTAGCACCGCTAACTGTTTGCGCCTTTGCTGCTGGTGAAAAGGCAATAGCGAGCGCAGCAATAGCTATGATTGAAAGTAAACGGTTCATCTAACGCTCCTTTGGTTGCAATCACGACATACAACCACGAGCACGGTTAAAGGTCGAGAACGCGGTACTAAATTCTTTCGATGCACAGTAGCTCAGCATCGCTCAAGAGAAAGGGGGCGCAGACAGCGTGGGCTGCACAAACCACCAGCCAACATTGCGTCAGAAAACCTGACCAGTATTGTTCGATACAGGCGTAATACCTGGGGTCGGATAAAGTCGGGAGGACTTCAGCTGCACCCCGAAAGCCGCGTTCTAGGGGCAGAAACTCCAAAGGGTTCAGTGAGGCCCTGAAGACGCTTATATCGACATCATCGGCATCCAAAGCACCGAGCCGTCAACTGCCGAGCAGCCGCGCCTTGGCTTGATCAATTGCTTCTCGCAGCTGGTCGAGACCCTCCATGAGCGCCGCCGCGATATCACAGGCCGCTTAGGCCTGCTTGGCTGGCGGAAGGCGTGCAATAGCAGCCTTGGCTGCATCGACAGTGCTGACGATCCGGCCGTCAAGGTGGGCAATGAATTCTTCATGGGGCCCACCATCGCAGTCATTATGCATCTTCGATCTCTCTTGCAAAACCGTAGCTTTTCTCGCGAGTGCGCTCCTCAGCCTCTCCCGCCGATTGAACAATTCCTTCTCGACGCAGCGACGCCCGCGAGATTGTGCTCCGCCAATCTTGCGGCAGCGCGCTCAGCTCAGCTAGGACAAGTCCTGCAAAATTCTTCGAGAACAGCCCAACCTGTCTGCACGTCGATTAACCGCCCCTCATCGTCCGCGATCTTGATCATGAGGTGACCGCTTTTCAACTCTCGGTATCGACTTTCGGCTCGGTGCGCACGGATCGGCGGGCTGGAGCCCCCAGGCCAAATATGCAGCGCGGGCAACGTTGGCGTCGATTGAGCTGCCGCCGGTTTGATGGACGCCGGCGCGCTTTTCGTCAGCCGCCAGTCCGCCGTCTTGCCGGCGCAGACGTTCGACGCCGTCCGCGTATGTTTCGCCCTTTTGAAGGAGATGCAACAACCGTGGTCACCATGCCGCGTGCACGAATACATCAGCGCCGATCACTGGCGGGACGAAGTTCGCTTGTCCGATATCGAGCCGAGGTTTGTGTGCGCCGGATGGGACAACCGGGGGCTCAGGCCAGATCGGATTCAGCAGCGGCGAGCCTCCGCAATTCGCAACCTCGAACTCTTCGTTAGACTCCAAAGCCTGTTTGCGGGTTGCCTTGCAGGCCAGCCATGCCTACTCTCTGCCTAGGAAAAAGTGGCAATGGTCAACAGGTCTGACTAGGGTGGCAAAGGCATGAGGAAGGATAACCCTCAGCCTTTGGGAGAAGTGCGCCCAAGGCCCCAGTCCCAGCCAGCCCCGGACTGGGGCCGCTCTGTGCCACTTAGGATTCAACATTGGCCACAAAGGAGGTGTCGCTCATCGCAGACACCCAAGTCCACCCGAAGCTCTAAGGTAAAGTGAGCGCACAATTCCGCTGCCGGGGCTGGCTCCTTTTATAATTGTGAATTTTAAACCCGGCTTTTTTGCAGCGCGGGCCGCAGCGATTTAACCTCCCGCTGCGGCCTTGCGGCAGCCGGCCTTTCTGACCCACGACGAAGCCATTATCGCCAATCGGCGAAATCTCCCTGAAACAGGGAAGGTCGAACCTCCGCTCATTAACGAGGGGAGTTCAAAATGATCACGCTCAAAGCAATTGCGCTTGTTGTTGGTGGCGGGTTTATCTTCGCGGCGTATTCGGGGGAGCTGGGCGCTGACGTGGTTCTGGCTATTGTAGCCTGCCTCTCATAACGAGAAGGCCCACCCACGTGAACCGGCGGCTATTGAACCTTCCAACCTTCCGTCCAATCAAGGAGGAGGCTGGCATGAGTGCGGTTCAGGTGGGCGGCATTATCGCTTTAGACGTAGCGCTCGGCTACGCTTTAGCCCGGTGGGATATCGATCTTTAGACGGGCCTGTGTAGCGATCTCGCCACAGCTTTTGGTTAAACGCGATGCTCAATTCTCCGACTAGGCACAGGAGGGCTTAATGTCCATCGATCGCTCACAGACAATAGAGTGGAACGGTGAGGTTCTAACCGGGTGGATTATCGTGGACGGTCTTTCGAGAAAGGTCGCTGCGGACCGCAAAACGATTCACAACCATGCCCCGGGTTTTAGCGACGCTCTCAGTTGGGAAATCGACCGATTTTGCGGTGAGATCTTCGAGAAGATGATGCCGTATTTCCGGGCAACCGCCATTGGGCGCTAAGGTAAGCCCGCCCGCGTGTACCGGCGGAGCTTTGTATTTTTTTATCGAGGACCTGAACCTTCACACTCCCTCCCTACACCCATGAGTATCCGGGGTTTTTTGCTAATCCCAATCTCGGGGCTGGACTGAAACAAACGTCGCCGGGCCGAAGGTATTGTGTGCCCGGCGGCGCATTTGTTTGGACTAGGCTCAGGCCGATGCAGCCGCTGACCTAGTTCAGAAGCAACGGCGGGCGAGCCGTAGCTGTGCCCGCATGGGCAGAAGCTGAATCAGGCGCATTCCAATTTCTCGTTAATCAGATCCAGGCGTGCGCTGATTTCAAGCACTCCCTAGTGCATCCCATCGATGGCGGTGTCCGCATCGGGCCCGGCGAGGACAATAGCAAGCAAGCTGGTGAGGTTCTTCGGTTCTTCGCTCCCTTAGGAGATGTAGGGGTGCCCTGGGTCATGCCGTCACCCCTTGCTGCCAGTGCTGCGCGCCGATCCGCTCCAGCGGCCCGTCATGGTTACAATCCCGCTCTCGGTATAGTCCTGCTCCAGATCGCGCCGGCCACCGGAGGCCCACCGGGTTTGATCGCCGCCGCCGGATCACAGCTGCCGAGTGATGGCCCGTCTTCGATGTCATTCTCTGCCGGGTCGTCGTCTCCGCCCAAGGTGTCGTCCTCCAGGTCGGCCGAAATGTCCTCCTCCAGCTCAGTCATGACGTAAGGGTCGGACTGGTCGAGGAAGGCGATCAGCCGGTGATCTCCGCTGCAGCCTCTTTTCTAAGCCTGGCGAGGTCGCTGAGAGCCCTTGCGCGCTCCTGCTGTTGGATGCCGAGGGCGGACAAAATCGCGCCGGTAGAGTCCGCTGGCAGTTCGCTGACGTTTTCCATGGTGGTGGGGCCATGACCGGCAGCCGGGGCTAGAAACCTGCCAGTCAGACAGGCGCGGCGCCTTTAAGGGAGAAACTTTGATCACGACGGCCCCCCGGCCAAAGGCCGGACAGCACATGGCACACTCGAATCTGCCGTTAGGATAGCGGTTGAAATTCAGCATGGGACACGGGCAGCACTGGTTTTGGTTTCTAGACCACCCCGAATCATGCATTTGATGCGTGTGATTTTCAAGGACTGCTTTTGAGCGAGGCTTCACATGGGAAGGCCTGCCGTGGTTCGGACTATTACGATCACAATTGATGGTGTTGCGCATCACGGGACATATTTCCTCCAGAACTGCGCCGTGTACGTGCAATCCGTCCTTGGAAGCAAGGCAACCCACGTCGGCGGGTCGCCCCCGGAAGCGGTGGCCAAGTTGCTCCTCTCCGAAATAATTCGTAGCCGTACTGAGGCGATGCACTAAGCGCAGAATTGCGCTTAGGTAGGGCGCGCCTGAGTCGTGGGGGAGAGTGGCACAGAGCACGGGGAGTCTACTTGAGCGCGTTGGCGCTCTTTTTGGCGCGCTCCATGTGCGCCACGAGGGACCGCGTGCAGTGGCTGCGAAAAGTTGTCATCAACGCTGAGCGCATGCGGCTCGGGATCAAAGAAGAGGAACTTGCAAGCCGAGGAAACTTTCTGATTTCTGCGTCGGCACTCCCTGCTACCACTTAAACGGATCGTGGATCGAAGGCGCCGACTGCCTGATGCGGCGCACGCTCACCGGCGTCCCGTCGGAGACGAACAGCAGCTCGTATCGGCGGCCTTCATTGTCGGTCGCTGCGCAGGTGACATCAGTCACCTTCTTCGCAGCGAAATTGCCAGTCTGGCGGCAGGTACCGGTTGATGGCTGCTCGGCCGGCACCGGCAGTCCGTCAACCTTGGGCCGATCCTTAGAATTGAGCAGCATGAGATCGATCGACAGCTCGTAGGAATTGTCGTCGGCTCGCTTGCCGTTCGCGCCGGAGAACGATACCACGTGGTTCTCATCGTCGGGATCGTCGACGGCGACCGCGAAATTGACCCGCCCCTTGTCGCCGTGGGCATAGACCAGCGTCTTGCAAGCGAAGCTGCGCCCGGCGACCTTCAGCGTCTTGCACTTCCCCGACATCAACGCCAGGAAGCTGACAAAAGCATTCGGTCCGGCGCTGGATGGAGAGGTTAAGGATTGTTCCTGAGCAAAGCATGGCCCGAAGGAAACTAGGAAAACAAGTGCTGCGGTAGTCGAATGATTTGGCATTTGGTCACTTGGAAAAGTTAAGCACGAGCCAGACCACATCAGCATGGAAAGCGCAACGGTCGCAAAGTGAGCCCCTGGAGAAATCTAAACACCAGGGGTCGCGCGCCAGCCGCCGTTTGCTGCACCGCGCAGCAGTCAAAACGCGCGTCGACAACTAGGCAGCTCTAAAGATCCTGGCTAGAGCATGGGTGCATGCGGGCTCGCGCGAAGGTGTCGATCAGAACCGGGGCGTCGAATCTTACCGGATGCCCTGAAGCACCTCCGCACCGCGCAGAGATCCCGGGCTTCGCTCCCTGAGCCAATCTACCGCGCTGCTCGATGGTATGGCGGTTGGTGGTGATGTGAACGATCATAGCGCATGCGGAAGCCCGGCGATCAATGTTGCGGCGCAGTTCCTCGGCGCGCGCTCTCGCCGGCTCGTCAAGCGAAGGCCAGACTTGGCATCGGCTCGGACCTGATCGCGGATGCTCTCGTACATGTGCGTGATGTAGTGGTCTGAAAGTTTTTCGAACGGCATCCGCGTCACCATCCTTGCAAAGAAGGGTGGGCCGCCAGACCTAGGGCGTATCGCTGGCGGCCCGTGCCGGACAATTGAAATTGTGGTCTTGAGGATTCGATTTGAGGATAAGACCAGCCCTGTCCGGCCTTGCCATGAACGCGCAAGCGCGCAGCGGTCTCAAGTCAATGTTCGGATTAACCTCACTTCTCAAGGTTAAGTGCGCTGACTTGGTGCACGGCTTCCCTGCAATGCCGCCCTGAGGCTTACGAGGGCTGCTTTCAATAGATAATTGGAAGAAACGGAAATCGCGGAAAGACACCTTAACGGGAGAAGCCCACCAGGTCCGTACTTTGCCCGCATTGTTCGCCCGACGGGCGGGCGTTGTGGCGATCAATCGCGGCCTGTTCATGGGCTCAGGCGGGTGAGGTCTTGGGAGCCGTCGCAGATGACCGACGTCGGCCTGAACGGGCGTATGGTTATCACGCGTCTGAAGGCTTTGCGCCGATACTGGAGCGCGCTGGAAA
This sequence comes from Bradyrhizobium sp. Kon58, assembly GCF_055807455.1. NCBI lineage: Bacteria > Pseudomonadati > Pseudomonadota > Alphaproteobacteria > Hyphomicrobiales > Nitrobacteraceae > Bradyrhizobium > Bradyrhizobium sp. Kon58. The sequence goes on along the minus strand of NZ_JBVVOT010000012.1, from coordinate 197,395 downwards.
ACGCCGCCCGCTTGAATGAGTCGCGGGCGGCGACTTCCAGCCCCGAGGGGGATGATGCAAAACCCCGGTATCGATTAGTCTGGATAGACTACATGACGATTCAAATAAAATTGGGCACGATAGCAATCGTAAGCCATGCCGGTCTGGGCGCTGAAATCGTGCACGGCTTTCAAAGGCTCAGTCCCCGCCAGCCCCGGGATTGAGTGTTTCTGCAAAAACCGCCCGCTTGAATCTTAATTCTCATCGCGGGCGGCATTTTTATTCTGGCCGCTAGAAAGACAAAGACCCCAGATCCGGGTTGAGATCGGATCTGGGGTCCAAGCGTACCAAAGGAAGCGTTCGGGTGTGCGACGACCGAACACCCGCACGCTACGCTCCGTGCCCTAATTTAAAGTTACCATTGTCCAAATTCAGTCCGGGGCGGCTTGGTCGGACATGCCTCCGGTTCGTCTAGGAAGTTTGCGGCGGCAATGATGGGACCGCTGCCAAGCGACCCCATCGGCTCAGCCATCCGCCCACCCACCCTGACGGCCGCCCGCTCAAGATCACCTTCGGCAAGATGCAGGAGAAGGGCGTTTGGGGCGTCGTGGTCTGGTGCGCCAACTGCCGTTGCAGCCATCGGGGCGCGGTCAGTGCGGACCCGTGGCCGGACCATACGCGGCTGGCCGCTGCCAGTACAAGAGCAGCTATGGTCAAGCCCTTGATCATCGGGAGAACGGTAGCCTTGCCGAGTAAAGTCTCGCTCAATGGTAGTGCAGGCTCGACTCGCTTTGCCCGACCAGCCCTAAGTAAACGATTTCTCTATTTGGCCCGCAAATTGTGCCTCGACTTTCCGCGACAGCTTTATCGATCTGTAAGAAGAGCCGGCTTAAAACCCGTCCCCATGGAAAAGCGAACCGCTCGCCGTCGACGTGTATTCAAGTCGGCACTCATCGAGTTTCCCGGAGGCTCCTTCAGTTGCGTCGTCCGAAACTTCTCCGATCTGGGCGCCAACCTGGACGTGCCCAGCGCATCTGGCATTCCGCACGAGTTCACACTGATCATTCCGAGCGCGCAGTCCCAGCTTTCCTGCCGAGCGGTGTGGCGGTCGGAAGGACGCATCGGCGTTGCGTTTTCCTGATCATCGCTCTGGTGCCGGCACTGGCCCGCGCGGGTTAGAAGGCACAGCTAGGGACGCCCATGATCCCGGCTTCGCGGTGCCTAGAGATCGTCTTGCCGGCTGGAACCGCAGATGTCGTCGGTAACCGGTTGACTTATCGCAAGCGCTAAATCACGGTCCTGCTCGCCGGCACGTGGGGGGCTAAGTGATGACCGACCAGAAGAACTACAATGAGCGCTATTTCCTGCGCTTGCTCCAACATGGCCCGTTTCAGCGGCGGCCGCGTGGAGGCTGGCGCTTCGGTGTCAAGGTAATCAGCGACGGCGTCGTTGAGCGGCTCCTCGCCGGTGGTCACACCGAGATTGCCGGCTCGCAATTGAGGCTGAAGCCGCTGGCCTCTAACCCGCCGAGCGGATCGAGCCGAGCGACGACCTCGCCATCATACTGCTGGCGGACTACCTGACGCGCGAGCGTGACGCGGCTACGCACGATCGACTGGCTGATCCGCATACTTGATGACGACCGGCTGCGCGATGCTGTCCCGAGGTCTGGTTGACGCGCGGCTGCATTCCATTGCGCCGCCTGCGAAGATACTGGCTGGGTATGCGAAGCCCACCCCGGCCGCTCTTGGGACGGTCCACACGCCTGCGGCTGCGGCGCAGCCGGCGACCCTTGCCCACGCTGCAATGCTTCGGAAGCCGACCGACCGCGACCGCCAGCGGGCTTTCGGTTCAGCTTCGGCCTATTGGCGGATTGGCCCGCTGCTTCCGGAAGAGATAGGCGCCCAGTCCCGAGGTCACTTACGCCGGCCAGGGTGTGGTGAGCGTCTAGCTTCGCTCGCTATTCCGCGCGGCTAATTCCTGGTCCAGCTCCTTCAAGCGGACGAGTAGGTTTTCCACTATCTCCATGCAATCGGAATGCCGCAATGACCGCACGCCCCGCGCGGCCAGCTCTTGCTCCAATATAGTCGCCACGATGCCTTGGATGCTCACAATCGTCCCCCGGAAAACATTGCTCCGGCCAGATACGGCTCAACAAAGAATTTGGGTTCGCTCAGCGAAAAGCCGCAGCGTGGTTCCAGCCCCACTGCGGCATTCCCGACAACTTAAAATTGGGTCGTGCTTAAATCGCGCCGGTGTTCTCACAGTAGAACACCCCGTTCCGAAAATGGACTCCGGATAACTACCGAACTCGGGTTTCTAAGCATTGTTGCTTTCGGGAAAACATGGCAACGCTCGCTTTCCAGCCCCATGCTCCCGGCTGCCAATCCAATTGCGGATCAGAGCGCCGGAGCTCGAAAGTGAAGGTCGCAGGAACGGCTGAGAGGCTGCTCCTGCGACCGACGCCGCGTCTGAATCTCTGACGCATCAACCGAACGGTTGAGACCCGCCGAATTTCGACAGTCTCCCGTAATAGACCGGAGATGCGCCAGGCATTCCATAACCCTACGCTGCCCGCTTTTGGTTATTTGGATGACGCGGGACAATCCACCGATCCTTATTTGCAATGTGTGCAGGCGGCCCATGGCGTACCTAGCGAGACTTCCAGAGATTGCAGGTCTGCCCGCTGTGTACGCCTATCGCTGCCTACCTTGCCTGAGGGTCGATACCATTGTGCTGGACCCGCTCTAGGAACGCCGCTCCTGCGAAAACGTTGAATGACCGGTCTGTGGCGCGACGGTTTCGCGCCATCCACCCGGAACGGTCTGTCGTCTACCGCGCGTATGCCGTGTGTAAAACCTTTGCTCGAAAAACTGCCGCTGGACGAATTGCTGCGTCGAACGTGCCGTACGCGCTCGTCTAGGCTGCCGGTTTGCCCGCCAACACTTGGACTTGGTCAATATCCATTCCTTGGCTCCCTCTTCAGTCTCAAAATCCCGATATGAGAGTCGGGTCCGCAACCTGTCTTGACGGCCACAAACCAACGTCCGCCTCTCACGTTGCGGTTCAATTTTGGCACTAGCTGAGCCATTCCTATGCGTCCAGTCCGTCCAACCGCAGGAATAAACTCCGGATTTAATTTAAATGGAACCAATTTAGTCGACGCTGTATTATCTGTGGATTACAGCGGAGTTTAACTCCATGCATGATGAAGATCTGGCCCTTCAAGCCGTCAGCGATGCGCAAATCATTTTGGAAGAGTATTTGAAGCCGCAGCCGCGCAACAACGAGCGCGCCATTCTCGACCAACTGGTGGAAATTCTAGAGCGCCCCGACCTCATTGTGGCGGTTAATCGGATGCACCACCGCTAGAATTGCGCGCGAGCTTCAGCCATTCGTCAGCGAGCGGCCATCTTCCTCGTCTGCAGCCCATCGTACGCAGGTCGATGCGCTGGAAATTGAGGCGCTGTCAGTTCTGCTCGCGCAACCACATGAAACACGCGCGCTTGCAACGCGGGCCTATTTTGTCCGGGGCTCCGTAAAGTCAACGCAACCGCAACGGCTACGTTGAAGCCGATCCATATTGCGAAGATCGAAATGGTGGTCGACATGGGCAAGTCTCATCAGCGTTTTGCCGTAACTCGGGATGGTAGCAAATCTTAGTTTTGAGATGAGGGATTGCATATCCGGGCGATTACCTGCGACGATCGGAATTCGGCAAGTGTCAACCGTTCGGTTGAGATCCATATGCCGAACAGGTTGTCCCAGCGTTCTCCCTCGCGTGTCGATTACTGTCAGGTCGAGGCTGGATCGTTTCTGCTTCCCGATGCGAGGCAAGAGAGCGATACGCTTGAACTTGACTTCCAGCGCGGCCTTCGTCGTCTCACCCTTGTGGTTGCGCACATCCATGTAATGCGAGCCTTTGACGCTGGTCTCTTCCATCTCGGTTGCAATCGTATGGCCGTAGAGGAATTGCAGTTGTTGAGGCTGGTCAGGGACTTTGCCAAAGATCAGAAGAAGCGACAGGATTTCGTCGAGCAGATCGAGGCGATGGCCGAGAAAGAACAGCAGCCGGAGTTTAAGCCCGCGAGCTAATTGGGCCGGACTGTTCTGCGAAGACAGAACGACCCCTTTGTCTCATGGTGTTGGCCTGGTCATCGCCCGCACAGGTTTTGAATATCGTCAATCTCATCATGCTGTTTTCCTGCCTATTGAAATTCAGCCAGCCGAAGACGTGAATGCGCCAATGAGACAGAGGGTTTCCCACTGCACCGAGCCCCAATCCTGGGTGCAAACGTTCATTTGCGCTCCAAAAAGTAACCGCCCAGGAAAAGTTGGCAGAACGAACCCAATTTCCACGCAAATGACCCGCAAGGCACTGATACTAAATAAAAAAGCTTCGGAAGCACGACAGTCACATTGACAGGGCTTTCAGCTTGATTTGAGCTCGCCATAGATACCGATCTAGTGCTGCGAGCTTCTTGAGCTGCAGGACGACGGCGGCAGATGAGCTGGAAGCGATCGCCTTGCTGATGGAGATTGACAACTTCGCGCGTTCGCTCTCAACGAGACCGATCCGAGCTCGAATGTCTTCGAAGGAGCACGATTCGAGTTGATCCCAAGTCTCGTCGGAACCCGGCAGTTTGACTGCAAGGCCATGGCGGAGCGCATTCATCCGTGACCGCGCTTTGCCCTGTTGTGAACGCGGCCCGGTACTTCGGGCCGCGTTTTTCCTATTCGCCGCGATCTGCTTGCGGGTTACCATCTTCAGCAGCCTTTTGCGCGCGTTCGAGTTCTTCCTCTCGTGCAAGCTGCTTGTCGCGCTTGACCTCGAGATAGAAACGTCGGTCCGCAGCCGCGCTCAGTGGCATCTGCTGATCGGGACTGCGCATGTCGTAGGCGAGGTCCAACTGCTTGAGGGCTTCATCACGCTCTTTCTTGGCCGATTTCTTCAAGCGTTCGATTTCCTTCAGGGGCGGCAATGCTCGCAGGAATGCTTCGGAGGTTACCGCGTTCGCGGTAAAGCCTGCATCCTCGAGCGTTTTCTGGAACTTCTTTTTGTAATCGGGATCGAGAAAATACTCCATCGCGGCTTCCTTCGCCGACCAATCCAGCTTTTTGGCTTCCTCTTTCGAGGACGTCACAACGGCAGCGGCCTTCTTGTACAAGACCTCCACCGCTGCGCGTCGCTCGTTGGCCACGATCGCCGCCAACATCTTATCAAACAAGATCAAGTTCACGTGGGCCATCGCCGCCTGCCAAACCCACTGAAACTCGATATCACGCTTCGGGCGGTGCGGCGGGCGATAGTCCTCAGCATACGAATTGAATATCTCGCGAAAGTCGCACTGGTCAACGCCGGGGGGAAGCGGCGGATCCTCAAGCATCTGCTCTATGGAAAGCGGCATGTAACTCCGCGTCTCTTCGTTCTCTTGGCAGGATTCGTAATCGAAGACGTCGTCGTCCTCTTCCTCTTCCTCTTCCTCTTCCTCTTCCTCTTCCTCCTGATTTCCCACCTCTTGTTCGTCCGCCTTGTCTTCCACCGCGACGGCCTCGCCGGCAACAAGCTTGGAAGCGGCTTCCGCAGCAGCTTCTTCGGCGGCGGGCGGCTCACCGGCAACTGGTGATGGATGCCCCTCCGCGTTAGCTGGCGGGCTGTCTGCGTGGAAGTCGGTCAGCCCCTGATCACGGGGCGAACCGGGCTCCGTGAGCGCGTCCGGCATGCGGCTATGTTCATCGTCTAACAATTTAGGTTCCCTTCCTGTGAGGGCTCATCACGTGATGGCCGTTCTCTTTAGGATAGGTGCGAAAAGATAGGGGCCTGGCCTTGTGGGAATAATCGGGGGTGGCCGGCGGACGGCTGCGGCTGTCTCGTGAGTGCGACATTGCGGTGCGCACGATGGCTGCAATGGTTACCGGCGGCAGGCGATTCTCACGTAGAAAATCCTGAAGCGGCGGCAGGACAAGCTCGAGAAAATCTGAAAATGGCCCGCCTTCCTGGTAAGTTTGAAACTCTTCGCCGTGTTCGCGGCGCACCACCTTTTCCCGGCGCCTGAAGATCTGCTCCTTGCCGGCCCGGAAGATCGGACCAAGGCGCTCAGCCAGCTCACGGTGCGCCGGGTGCTCGGGGTGACCGGGAGTGCGGGCCTCCTGATTGCGGTCGCGCGCCCGCGCAGCCGCGCTCGCTAGGATTTCCTCAGTCGGCCGACCGAAAGTATACGCAACGCGGGTGTTTTCCGTAGCCCAGACATCCATGCTGAACGTTCCGGGCGCCTCAAGGGCGCGCTGAGTGTCCTGGGCCAGCTCCCATTGCACGGCAGCCGCCAGTTCATGCGTGTAAAACAGGTCGGGCGTCCTAGCGACCTGCGCCAACGTGGCGACAAGCGTACCTGATCTCATCGCTTGGCTTAGCACCCCCGCAACCGTTAAGGCCGCGACGATCGGTTCGAGTTCGGCTTGCTCATCCGTTAAAAGCGGGACGCCATTGGCAAGCGGTTCGAGCTCTCGTTCGGCATAATATTCGAGTATCGTCAGGATCGATCGTGCAGCAGGCTGTAGCCCAAGGTACATACGGTCCCGGACCTGGAGCCACGGCACGGCAGTCTCGAGTAATTGCGACTTGTAATGTGTCGGCATAGATCTCACGTATATTGGTTTAGGCCTTTACAGCCGCTTCCTTGGCCCTCCCCCGCTAGAGCTATAGTTACGCCCGCGTCTGTCATCAAAGCGATGAAAGGCGTCAAGCAAGCGAAGCACTCAGTTTAAGTGCCAGTTTCGGATACTTTCGTCCTGTGGAGTCGGGACGTCCAGTCCGACGTTTAGAATGTTAACATCAAAGATGAGCGATCCGACCAGAATTTTTCGGCCCGCATACGCCACGGGGACGCTTGCTTTAATTGTGCTGGTAGTTTCCGCGAAGCGACTTCGGCGGAATCCGCCGAGATCGCGCCTCCCGAACTTAGATCGACCAGTTAATAACATGTTTGTATAGGCGCCATAAATTCGCCGGTCGGCTGTAGTTTAGATTGTAAGGATTGCATGAAGCCGGAGCAGTTTGGGATAGCGGCTCAGTGGCCAAATTTGAGCAACGCGCTGCCAGCTCGCATGCAGTCACTTTACTTACTACCATGTTGAACTTGACGATCATTCGTTGATCTTCGCGGAGGATACTTCGGCCGAGACCTTCGTCCACAACGTCGACCGTCTGCATTTTGATAACTGGGCGGAGCACGAGGCGCACTATCCCGACGGCAAGGCCGTGGCGGAAATGGAACTTCCTCGAGCGAAATCCCATCGTCAGGTAGCTCGCCGGATCCGCGAGCACTTATTGGCTAGAGCGGCGTTAATAGTAGGCGCGCACCCAGGATGTCGTTTAGTCAATTGTATCTGCATGGCGTGCTTGGCGCCGCGCGAAATCAGACGCTCGCAACCCGGCCGGGCTCTTCGCATCAGTCGCGACACCGTGCAACGGGCAACATCGAAGCCTTCGCGCTTGAGCTGCCGCCGGACCTTGCGCACACCGTAGACGGAGAAATTTCCATCGAACACGCGGCCGAACCTCGATCTTCAACCTGACATCCTGCATCGCGCGCGCCTTCAGCTTGGCGGGATCGCGCCGCTTCGCCACATGGGCGTGGTAGGTCGAGGGGCGACCGGCAAGACCTTGCAGATCGGCTCGACCCCATGCGCCCCACGATGATCCTCGATAAAGGCGATCATGGCTTGGACCGACGGTCGAGCTCCGCCATCGCAAAATAGGCGCTTGCTTTGCGCAAAATCTCATTGGCCTGCCGAAGCTCGCGGTTCTCTCGTTCGAGCGCCTTCAGCCTCTCGGCCGTGTCGGTCGGAACGCCGGCCCGCTGCCCGCTATCGACCTCGGCCTTCTTGACCCAGTCATGCAGCATCTGCGGTGTGCAGCCGATCTTGGCCGCGATCGACATCACTGCCGCCCAGCGTGACGGGTGCTCGCTCGCATGATCCAGAACCATCCGAACCGCTCGGGTCCGGACCTCGGGTGAAAACTTGTTTGTCGTCTTGCTCGTCATGGCTCCATCCTCTCAGGAGTTGGAGCCTCCGGCAAACTCGGGGCGGTTCATTTTTCAGATCAACGTCCCTGCGAGCCCATTCTTTAGGACCAAGAACCGGTAAGGAGGGCTGTCCAAAGGACCTCGAAGTGGACTTCGGCATATGCGCAAAAGGAAGCCCGAAGTATTGATCCAATCACTGGACTTCCGTGGTTTGCAAACACCCAGTCCCGCTTCTAAATAGCTATAAGCTTTTGCTCGGCGTCCGTCTGCAAGCCGCCCGTCGTTTATTGCGAACTACTGCCTGAGTGAGCACAGGTGGTCACGAGCAGCATGGCCCGGCTGCATTGCCAATCGGTTCCTAACATTGGTTCATAGACTCCACGAGGAGTACCGATAGCGATCGTAGTACCAGCCGCCATCAAAACAACGGCGGCCAGTTTGAGCATTCGATAGGTTGTCAGTTTCCACTTCATTGCGCTTCCCTCTAGTGGAGGTGCGCACGGTATGCTCGGTGATACCTGCCGCTCGTGAAGTACTTCACACAATGCGTATCACACCTGCGTGCATCAGCAATCATGTTTGACGGAATGTCCCGCAGCCTGACTAGCCAGTATTGCTATTCTGTTCGCATTTCGTAGTAATCACCGGCTGTTTCACTTTGCCAACTGCGTGCGGACGCTTGGTGGAGTCATGCTTTCCGAACGCAAAACCCAAACGTTTGAATTGTGTCGGGGTGAACCAGCGAAATTCGACTCTCGATCTAGCAGCATGTTTTACGCCGCTTGCGCTCGCCCGCGCCACGCAGCTTGGCAACCGGCATGGCCCTGTCGAACTGCGCAACGGCGCCGAGATTTGCTGAATGAGCGCAGCCGTGGGCGCGTCATCGACAAACTATCGGGCGAACGTGAAGCTGGCCCAGCGCTCCAGGATATCGTTGAACGCCTTATGGCCGCTGGATAGTATGGCGAGCTGCTTTAGTGAGCCTTCCTGACGTTTCGGAGATGTCCCCTCGCAGATAATTGAGGTGAGACGACAGGATTAAGTCTGAGGTAACAAACTGCGGCAATGACCGCTCGTTACTTTATGCAGAAGGCGGTCATCCTGCATCGATTGATTTATGTTAACGACAAGCGAAAGTATGGATGTTCATAGTTGAGCTAATCATCCGATAGAAAAGATCGCGGGCACACCGTGTCATGGTCGACAAGCTGGAGGCTGCAATGAATCTCCAGGGGATAGCCGGAAGATTTTCCGAAGGTGACATACATTACGTGCTTGGTCGATTCCGGACTGTCCGTTTAGCCTACGGTGCTGCAAGACGGCTATTCCGGCGCGGCATTTTGGCGGAACAGAATGGAATTCCGACGCTCTTTCCCGATCGGAACGTCTCCGAAATCGTTAAGACCATTTCCGAAGAAGCAGTGTTTGTGGGGTTAAATCTCCCGGCGTATATAGTGAGCGAAATTGACGCCTTTGCTCGCTCCGAGCCGCTTCACGCCAGCTACGACCCGAATGGCCCCACGTTCCGATATTCGGAAGTGACCCGAGGTAAAGCACCCGACGGTAGATCCGTGCCAGTCGCCGGTATTCACAAGCCAACCCGCTGTCCTGCCGTGCAAGCCATTGTCGATGATCCCGTATTGCAAGCCATCGTGCGGACTTACCTTGGGCACGAGCCTCGCAAGGTGATGACCATCATCAACTGGAGCTTTGCGGCGGACTTTACCCAGGAGGAGCGCCGACGGCTGAAGCATCAGAACGTGCTTGACTATCATTATGACGTGGAGGGATACAACTTCGTATACGCCAACTTCTATATAACCGATAGCGACCGCAATTCCGGAGCGCATGTAATGATGAAGCGCTCACACAATCGCAAGCCGCTTCGTATGCTTCTTGGCTCGGCGTCGGCAAGCGAAGCAAGTGTGCGCAAGCAGTTTGGATTAGAAAACGAAGTCATCATCGAAGGCAAAGCAGGCACCGGCTTCGTTCAGGATACGTCATGTTACCACCGCGCTACTCCGCCGACCCAGCGCGACCGACTTATGCTTGCTGTTCGATTTATCAATTGAAAGCCGCTCGGCGTCGGAGTAGCTGAGCCGACGCAACCTTTCTCCTCACGTTGCATTCGCCGTAACATTAACCTTGCCTCATTGCTGTCTGACGAATTCCGATCTACGGACCCGTCCAGCAACAGAACGGGCATCGGGTGTGCTAGTAAGACAACGCAGTGCGGATTGCAGAGCAGCTTACGGTCGCCGAATTTTGTTTTCAGTTTCGAGAAATTCGTATAGAATTGAGGAGCTGCTTACGATTTTAATCGACTTCTATTTTTTGTGAGGCGCCAATGGATCTTTCCAACGAGCGTTTGCGACGCATTTCCGAGGAAAAGCAAAGACTGATCGATATTTTGCTGGAGGTAAAGCGGCTGCGGAAACTTGTTGCGGTAGCAGAGGCCGAAGCCCGAAACAGAGCTCGGCACGTGCGCAGGAAGAACATCAGGCTGGTCGCAGACGCGAACGTCACCGCTTCTCTTTAACCTCTTTCCCACTTGGCGCTCGCCGCTTGTGCCGCTGTATCGAGCTGGCTTGCGATCGCCCAGGCGTTTTGGGATCAAACGGACGAGATCTTACAAGCGAAGTGATCTCGAAAATCGACGGCCTCAGGCGGTCGATATACAGGCGCTGTCAGCGCGTTCTGATGGCGAATACGGTATCTACGGCGATACTCAAATAGCGGAGCCGCATCAGCTGGCGAACTTGGGAGCATCTTGGAAGCAGCGCTTTAAACGGCGGTGATCCGGCCACCATCTAACATCGGCCCTCTCGGCTCCTTGTCGGGCTTAATAGCCAGGTCCATGGCCCGCCGAACGATGCCCGGGTCGCGCTTCTCGGTGCCCTTGATCTGGCGAGCTTCGTGGATTTCCTTTGCAAGCCAAGTTCTAAGATGGGTCCTGATTTGGCGAGCTGCTATGGGGGACGCGGCAAGAACATGAGAACGACTTGTGCGGTCGCTGCACCGACGATGCCGCTTAGGATTTTCTGGGCAGCGCTGAAGAGGGCGGGATAACGATCAGGGCGAAGGATTTGCGACAGTTCGATTGCGAAAGCTCGCCGACAACGCGGATTTGGAACAAGGCATATTCAAGCGTTACGACTAAAACCGTCAGAGTTTTTGAGGCTGCCGATGTCCGATGAGGCGCTCCAACGGGAACTACAACATTGGAGCGAGACGTTTGTCGAAGGCGAACGGCGGCTTGCTTAAACGCCACTTCCTCAACGTAGCGCAAAACCAAACGGCGCGCGTCGCCGTTCTTGATTTTCTGAAAGCCATGATCAGGCGTAACATCTGGAGGTCTTCAATACTGCTTGTCACGGAATGATCTTTCGAAGAAAGCGACATTCTAGTAGGCTTCGGATTGCCCAGGCACCTGACCGTTCGTCAAATGGCTTATCGCCGTCTGCACCAGCCCCACCGATCCTCGCCCCGGCATCGCCGGGCCGGCGTCTTCTGACGGCGCCGTCACACGTGGGACAGCCGTCGCCCGATAGGCGTGGCCGCTCTCGCATCGTACGGCCGACTAAGGTTGGATGCTCTACGGGATTATCGTGGGACGAGTTAGATGAACAGGCTTCAACAATTCGTTGAGCAAGGCGCATCTGGCGAACGCACCGGCCGCACCGCCTACGCATTCAACCCTCGATTCTGCCTGAAGCGACCAAGGATCTAGATTGGCAGCCAGTGGCCGAGTTCAGCGCCGCGGACGAGATTTTAGGAGACCCCGACTTGAGGAAGGTCTTTGAGGCCGCGTTGAAGCACGGTTAGTCACGGGCAGGAGGCAGAGGGTAAGCCTGCTGACAGACGCTGTCGCCGCTCGGCCGGAGGGTCGTCGTCCAACGCCCCACCGGCCGTGCGATCGCCTCAGGCGCGAGGATTGACGACCGTATAACCTCGTAGAGAGCGCGCGTGGATTCTCGTCGCGCCTCCTCCCGAGTTGGCATCGTATGCCATCCATACGTCGCCGCTAACATGCTGCTCTAGGACAAACACGTGACCATGCCGCGCGGCAACCATTCCCGGAGCTGGCGTTGCGCGAGGAAATCGTAGCCAATTGGACGCGAGATTTAAGTCCGGCACGATGCGACCAAACACCTTGATGGATGCACCGCATCCGCAGAAGGCGCGAGGGCAGCCTGCCGGCCGGCTACCAACGACTTGCCCTCGGTCTACCGTGGCTTCAGCAAACGACATCCGAGCGCGTGCTAACCGAAGCGTCTGCGATCGTCGTGAATTGCTGAATTGATATGGTTGCGAAAACGAAAAGTCGCAGGGCATCGTGACGTTGCACTCAGGCGCTTTATCAAAATTTGGACGGCGCGCTTCTGAAGCGGTGGCCCCGACAATGACCAAGACAAACGCGACAAAAACTCGTCTTAACATATGCAGGACTCCTACGGGTTAATCCTGCCCCGAAGCTAAAAATGGCTTCGAGTTTGGCGGAAATTGGGCCTCAGACATCTAGCGTCGAGCGTCGATTTAAAACGAATTAAATCCTCATAAATGGAGCCGTCGCGCGTCCTCCAGCGTGGGAAGCAATTTGCCCGCAGGGGCCGCGCTGCTCCCTCGGTGTGCGACTGCGCAATCAACGCCTAGTGCCTTGAGTCAAAGCGTTTCCTTCGTTCGCGCGCAACTCGGGGCCGGGTGCTGTTGGATGGTGCTGGGTCCAGGCGGAGCGAACGCTGCCCAATCGGCTGGTTTAAAAACTGGGAGACGTGGTTTAAATTTAGAGGATTTGAAGACGCGGATAAGCTGCAGTGCCCGCCGCTTGCAGGAGCCAATTGACGTCATGCGCCGCGACGAGAAGCTGGAACCGACCCATTCACGGATCACGTCTGCGCTTTGGCCAAACCGCGAAGCCTCTTTTCTGCTTTGCAAGCACCGCCCGCTCGTAGCGCTCGAGGCAGCGCAAGCTCTTTGCATCGACCTGTTCGAGCAAGGTCAATAGCGCAGTCAGCATGTCAAAGCGAATGTGATGGATCTTGGCGAGGCAATATCCGCGGTCGCCTTGATACCAAGAGCGGCGATGATCCGACAAGCAGATGCGCTCAATTGACGAACCTTTGCTCGTCTCCCGTCGTGACAGTCCATGGCGCAGCGCGTTGGCCTGGAGCGGGCCTTACCGGACACCGATTGGGACCTGTGCTCCGTTTGGCATTTCTACGATGGGCTTCGATTTGTAAATTTGTGGCCATCTGTGCCTCACGCCCGCTTCAGCAGCTTTGCGAACAGTGCACGCCGCTTTAAGCGGTACTCTTTGCCTCTAGAAGGCGGGGTGACTAGGCACGATCATATTCCGAACATCGCGCACACTACACGGGCGCTACCGAACTTGCCGCCCTCACCTCGCAGCTTCATACTCATCCCTGGTATCGCGATGGTCTCGCCGCTGAGGCTACGCTTTTGGCGACTTAAAAGGAATGTCGCAAATTCTGCAAATCAACAACGGTTGTAAACGCTGCTGGACAAACAATCCTGTACCATACGCGCGCCGCTCTAACGGGCGCCTTTGAGCCTGCATGATGTCGAAGACGGCGTCATGACACCGTTCTCGCACTTAATGCACGCGTTGACGCATTGATCGAATTTCTTCTGATCAAACGTTGAATACAACTTGGCTGCGCACGCATTTGTCGCGCCTGTGACGTCGTCATCACCCGCACAAGCGGCGAGCGCTGTGGCACCCGCCAAGATCGCTTTCCGCACAGGATCCGTCTGCTCACAGGCGCAAAGCTTAGATATCCGCGACCGGCTTAAGAACTTGCAGCGCACGCAAGGCGACGGGCTTGATTGACTTGGCGCTGTCCCGCAAGAGGTCGCGGTTTTCGGGATGGCAGCAAATGCAACCGCAATTACGCCGTCCGACAGTGAATGCAAAACACGCAGTACGAGGAAAAGTCATCATGAAGCCGCTCCTTGCCAAAGGAGGCCCCCGCGAATCGTTCTAGCCGGTTCAGGCTCCCAAGTCGATCTCCGGGTAGTGACGCTTTCGGCGATGCCCCCACCATCCGGCGGGGACCCTCGTCTGTATTGTGCTCGTGGCCAACAACCAGCGTGGGTACGGCGTTAACTTCGAGGCCGCTTCAAGCGCCAACGTGGTTTTTGGGTTAACCAGTGGTGGCACCCTGTCACTCGGAGATGCCTTTCATTTCAACGGTACGATTTCAGGGTTCAACGATCTGGATGTTATCGAGTTGAACAACTTCGACGCCAATTCAGCCTCTATCAGTTACGTCCAAAATGCGACGACTGGCGGCACGTTAACAATCGAAAACGGAGCAGTCGTCCACCTGGCGACTACACCGCCGATTCTTTCAACCTTGTCTCCGATTTGCCGGGCCACGCGTTGATCGCGTACGCGCATCAAGGGATCATCTCATAAGCATTTTCATTACAAGATCTTTTCTGCACCGGGGAGGTAGCGATGAGGGACTATCAATCCATGTCGTTGGACGACCTTTTGCTTCATCATCACGAAATTAGCGAGACGATCCAACAACGAACCAATCTAAAATCTCACCTGACCAAGCCGCGGAAGGCATATCCACCTGTCCGTCCAAAATACCGAAACCCCAACAATCCGTCACAGACGTGGTGTGGACGCGGGAGTCAACCGCGATGGGTACACGACTTACTTGCGGCGGGAACAACACTCGAAGATATAAAACTCACATAGCCCACGATCCTGTCGGGCGTCGGTCTTCGATGCTGCCTTCTTCGAAGCTGCTGTTTGAGGCGGCTCATGATCGCGACTTGACTTGAGCACCAGCAGGTTCGGAGAGCTTCACGACCGCTTGCTGCTCGTACCCCCCTTTTGCCGGATCAGCAGGAGTTAGCTTTGCCAACCATATGCTCGCTACGACCGATGACGATCGACGGCAGAAGCGCCCGGATCTTGACAAGCACCTGAACTATCCTAGCCGAATCAAACGATCGAGTTCACGGTGCATAGCCTGACTCCAACCTGGTATCGACACACCAAAAGCTTGCCGGAGCCTTGACGTGTCCAGCCGCGAGTTGGCAGGCCTGATTGCCTTTGTTCGCGTCGTAAGCATGCGGCGTAGGCCGCCGGCTGGCCGGTTACCGGGCTAAACCTCGTCGGGCTTTTTCGGCCTTCGGCTTAACGATCGCCGCGAGCAACCGACCTCGACACCGTCACCACTGACCTGATGTCAGGCGAGTACAGCAACCCGGTCAGGGTCATCGCCTTCACCGCCGGGCGTTGGTCGAGGATGTCTCGGAAGACATCCTCGCGCTCTGCGGCAAGGAGTTGCGGCCGGTGCCGCTGAGCCTGCGCAAGACCAATCTGGCGCGTCTGCTGCGCGGCCGGCCGGACGGCATGTTCGTCGCGCCGTTCGAGGGCGCGGAGCTCGGGCCGGAGCTGTTCGGCGCTGCCTGCCGCATGGGCCCGGAGGGCCTAATCTCAAAACGACGCGACCGGCGCTATGGTGCCGGACGTTCGAAGGACTGGATCAAGGTAAAGACTCGGACGCACCCTGCGATGACGCGCGTGATGGACGCGCACAAATAAAAGCCCGATCCACTATCTCTGTGAGCGACCACCGCCCTCAGCGGTCGTGAAATCGTGGTTGGCCTGTTTCTCCTCGTATACCCGCTAATAGGCCTTTCGCGGCCGCCTGGAAGTTTCTGGGCGAGCGTGCGAACAAATACATCATCGCTTGGATGCATCCAAACAGACCCGCCAGCAACACGTATCGGGGCCAGTGCATCCGAACGAACGTTAGATTATTGCGGCTTTCGAGGTAAACTGAAAGGTAGGATCTTTCTGCTCGACGGCGGGCTGATCCGATGGTCGTCCCCCCTTTGTGCGGTACGATCGAATCAGGTGCATAACCAAGGCCGTGCTTCTTTGCTCGCTCTGACCAATCGGCGTCCTCGTAGAAGAGGAAGAACCGTTCATCCATGGGGCCGATGTCCTCAAGGCAACGCCTCGTGACATACATCGATGCACCGGCGATGCAATCGAGATCAGCCTCTATCGACTTTAGGTCTACAGGAGCGTAGACGGGCTCGCCATGGCCAATCAACGCAAGATCAGCGAGAATCCTCCGCCATCGATGACCGCCGCGGCAATACACAGTCGCGCAGTGAACATCAGGCACGATAGTGCTGCCCACCATCCCCTTGTTGCCAGCCGAAGAGCGCTCAACCAGAGCCTTCAAAGCGGTCGGTTCGGGCTCTGAGTCCGGGTTGAGCACCCATATCCCGTCCCATTCCGGATTTGGCAACACGCGATGAATCCAGACGTTGGCGCCGCCGGCATAACCCAAATTTTGCGCTGCGCAGCCAACCCACACTCGTGTGTTGCGTCCCTTTAGCGCCAACGGGGCGATTTCGATCTGTCCCGAAGAAACGGCCGCCGGAGCGTCCGGGGGCGCATCCGCGCCTCTGGTGCATGGCCCTCCCGGCCCGATCAGTGTTTCGCACAGCAGAGCAAATGCCCCGTCTCCGCCGTTCTCGCAAATGAAAACGTCAAAGCGCGGTTCAACCGCTGAACGCGATAGTGCGGCGAGGCAAGCCCGTACGTCTTCAGGATTGCGGAAGCCGACGATGATGATCCCGATGCGGCATCGATCCAGGGCCATTTACCCCCACTCAAAAACTTAAACCAGAATTAACTGATGCAGTATGGCCGAATCCAAGGGGTGCAAAAAGAGCGTCTTTGCGTCTAGCTTCAGCCCCACCACACCGCCCACCGTCATCGGCCAGACAAAATGGCCACGGTCTGGCGAAGTCGCCGTCGAGAGTCTGAAACGCGGCGACATGGTGCTCTGCAGCGACGGGCAGATCATGCCTATCAGCTGGATTGGACGGCAGACTGTGTCCACAGTATTCGGCGACAAGGAACGCGCTCTTCCGATCCGCGTCAAGGCCGGCGCTCTCGGTCCAAATATGCCGTGGCGTGACCTGCTCGTCTCACCAGATCACGCGTTACTTGTTGACGATGTTCTTATCCAAGCAGGCGCACTTGTGAATGGCCGCGTAAGCTGCTGCTCTCAGTGATATCCCGCAATCCGATTCATGTAAGCGCCGTCCTCAGGCCACCGCTTTGAAGTCGGGACGGCAATAGGACCACGCAAGCAGCTGATCGATGTCGCTGTTGGATGGCCGTTGACGATCCTGGTGCGGGGGCGGTCAGGTAGGCAGGCAGGCGGATCGACCTCATCCAGCTTACAGGTTTCGCCCAGAGAGGCGATGGTGGCCCGGTGTTCAGCGCCACGGAACCAGATCTAGGTAGCCGGCGGGCGTCAGCGCCCGCGGATGGATAGGGAGCAGCGCTACAGCCACTCGTGTTCGGCAGGTTCCGAAAACCTAAACCGGCGGGCGTTTAGCGCCCACCCGGGCGCCCGGCTGCCGTTGAGGAGCCGCGCCGGGCGGTCTGGGGCGTGTGAAAGGTGCCGCCCGGCGGGGCGTCGTCGACCCGCCCGGAGCGGGACTTGCCTGGAAGTTATATGAGTCGTCGAACTGAAGCACTGCTATTGTCGTTCCTGCGTCTTTGTCCCCAATGTCCCATCGATGGTTCCCGGTCGCACCTTTGGCTCGCTCCATGCGTTCTGAAGAATCCAAACTCAGCTAAGACTCCTCTTCGTGGATCTCATGTTACGGTCTCGGCCGCGCTTGGTCGGCAGTCTTTTTCCGGGCTCACTCTTTCGCGCTGGTGCTCGGCTAACCCTTGGACGTTACCGTTTTGAGCTTCCGGTCATTCAAGTCGTCTGCCATCTGTAAGCTGAAGAACCGCTTCAACAAGCGATCAATCGCTGTGTCGAAACGTTCTTCGAGATCCAAATCGGCGAGTATCCGCTCTGATGTCGCAAGCTTTGCGGCGGCCTCGTAGTACCCGGTTGGAAATGGGTAGCGCTTCTTCACCATCGGGAGGAGCACTTGGTCGACCTCGCGTTTCATCGCAACAACCCAGTCCGAACGATCCGGAAAATCTTCCGGACGAACCTTTTCTTGCAAGTGATCTGCGAATTCCTTCGGCAGCATTTTTATCATACCCGGCAAGAACGAAACGCCTATGTATCGATAAAGGCTGGAGCTGAAGCTGAAGAGTTGCTCATAATCGCTTTTCACGCGATCGCGCCCGGTATCCCGCATGCTCGCGGAGACTTCCTTTGCATGATCAAGGAACGTGTCGGATGGCGGCAAGGGATTCTGCCACAGAACCTTATACTCAATGCGCTCGAATTCAGCTGCGAAGTCGATCGATCGCTTGTGCTGTACCCGTCGCTTGCGCCACATTAAAATTGCGATGCCCCTGATGCAGTCTTCTTGGAGGGGGCCGCGGGGATGATACTGGTCCGCCAGCTCAGTGCAGATCTTTTCAAAGTCCTCTGCATTCTCCCACGGGAGGATGTCGATCGCTGAGAACGCGCCGTGCTTCATCGCATTCGGCTTGCGAAACAGCTTTGCCGGCACCTTCTGCTTTTTAGGCCGTGACATGTGATTTTGTCCTAACTGAAGAACATCTTTTTTGGCCAATGATGCTCGCCTGTCGCACGGCAGATCTATTGGCAACCAACGTGAATGATCTCAGGTCCGGGGAAGATCGCACAGCGGGAACGTGCGATGCGGGAAAGAGCGGCCGCATATCGCAGCCGCAACTCCTTCTGCTGATCCGACAAGCAGAATCGTGCGACTCCATTGAAGCCAGTCAGCGGCACAAGAACTACCGTGTTGATCTACGAAGACGAACGCCGGCGCCCCCGCCATTCTCATCAATGAGCTCTACCCCAGCGCTTTCCAAGGCGTTGCGGATAGCGCGGTCATTAGCAGCGGTTAAGGTGGTCTCACCGTCGCCGGTTTCGGCTCTCCTTACGGTATTTGCGCCGAGAGCCGCAGCGTCCGCTAGGTCTTCGGCACTCCATCGCAGGAGCGCGCGAGCTGCACGAATCTGAGATCCCAATAGCGCTGGACTGACCTTCTGACAGATTTGCCCATATGGGTTATTTTACACCATCTGATTTATTATCAACCAAACCGTTCAACGAGGTATTAGAATGGATTCGCGCATTACGGCAAAACAAAAAGAGGAACGACGGTGGTTCATCGGCGGCTCAGACGCCCGGATCATCATGGGAGAGGATCAGGACAAGCTCGTCAGACTCTGGCGCGAAAAGCGTGGCGAGATCGAGCCACAAGACCTCAGCCACGAACTCATCGTCCAGCTAGGGACCATCACTGAAGACCTCAACCGCACCTGGTACGAGCGCAACTCACAGCAAACGGTGCGTGACGTCCAGCGCCACGTGCGGCATTCCGTTCATAAGTGGATGGGAGCCACCCTGGACGGACGCGTCGAGCAAACGGGAGCGGTATTTGAGGCCAAATTCATGCTGCCGTGGAATTTCTCCGAAGAGGCGGCCGCCGAAAAGCATATGGCGCAGCTGCAGCACAACATGTGGGTCGTCGCGGCGCGCTCAGCCGTGCTCTCGATTATCACCGGGGGAGGCAAGTGGGTTGAAATCACAGTCAGTGCCGATCCGCTCTACCAACACCTGCTGCTGACCGCGGAAAAGCGATTCTGGCGCTGCGTCCAGACCGGCGAGCCGCCTCTCCTGTTCGGGATCGAGGCCCCCCGGCCCCGGCTGGAGGCGGTGAAGGTCGTCGACATGTCCGGCTCGAACTCCTGGGCGGATCTTGCCGCAACCTACCTGCGAACCCGAAATGCCCATGGCGAGCATGAACTCGCGAAGGGAGAGCTCAAGAAGCTCGTCCCAGAGGACGCCAAGGAGGCGATCGGGCACGGCGTTAGGGCCAAACGATCGAAGTCCGGCGCCATCAGCTTTGACGCCATGCAGACGGAGGTCGTCCATGCAGTCCAGTGAGGGCATCGGCACCATTGCGGCAGCCTTGGCTCGCGCCCAGGCCCAGCTTACCAATCCGGAAAAGAGTCTCACCGCCGTCATTCAATCACCTTTCCCACGGGAATCGGATCGAACTTTCCGCTATGCCTCGCTCGCGAGCGGATTGGATATCGTCCGCAAGACCCTCAGCCAGCAGGAGATCGCAACAATCCAGACCACGCGCATCGAAGCTGACACTGGGCAGATCCGCCTGACGACCATGCTCGCACATTCCTCCGGCGAATGGATTTCGTCGGACTGGCCAGTCTGCGCTGGCAAGGAGACCGAAGCGCCGCATCGAATGGGCGCGGCGCTCACATATGCTCGTCGGTATGCCCTTTTTACCCTGGTCGGCATTGCCGGCGAGGACGATCTGGACGCCCCAGACCTGGTTGTCCCTGCTCCGACGGCACCTCTTCCACAAGCCGCTCAAGGACCAAAGGGTAAACCCACAAAAAGTGTTCTGAACCGCGCGCCGACACTGGATTCGCACCAATCAGCCGAAGTGCGGACGCGCTTGCTAGGCGAACTTCAACGCCTAGCCCCGAGCGACGACCTGCTTGCTTGGGCCAAGACCAACTTACCGATCAAAAACACTCTTCAGGCGGCGGACGCAACTGCCGTCGAGGCAGCCTATCAGTCGCGGCTTGAGGAGGTGGCCTCCCCCGAAGCAAACGTCAGCAAACAAGATTCATCGGCAGCAAATCAAGGTCCCACTGTGCATCCCGTCACAGAAACTGTAGCGGACAGCGGAATAGCCGAAGTAGAGGCGGGTCACCCCGCTCCCGCTCTCGCCTTCCCGAAAGAGCCTCCGCGCAAGCGGAGCAAGGCCCACCTTTTGTTTGTTCGGGGGCAGCCCTGCCTAGTCTGCATGCAGTCACCATCGGATCCCCACCACCTGAGATTTGCTCAACCGCGAGCCCTCAGCCGAAAGGTCAGTGACGAGTTTACTGTACCACTGTGCCGGTCTCACCACCGCGAGCTGCACCGACACGGTAACGAGCGAACTTGGTGGACTAACGTGCAGATCTCACCCCTCCCTATCGCGAGAAAGTTATGGGAGTCCAGCCCAGCCTACGAATTGCCCGGGTAAGAGGCATTCCGGTCGGGAGGACAAGGTTCGATTGGCAGCGGCTTCATCGCTGTGACGCTTAGTGCATCCCGTCATCATCCGCGCCCTCGACATGGACACGGCGCACACGAACCGCGTCGATACCGATCTGGTCTGGCTTTGAACCGGCCAGGGCCTGTCGACCCCAGCCTTCGGTCTGGAGTGGGCAACCGGACGTCCGGGTGATCTTCTTCGGCGGACCCAGGTGTTCGATCTCGACCATCTGCAACGTGTGATCGGCATCCACGGTCCCGTTCGATACAAGTCGACTGACCGGCACTGGAGCCGCACCGCCTTCCGGCGCGACCGCCGAAAGGGCAAGTCGAGCTAGGCAGGTTTAGGGCCGTACCCAGGCCCTTAAATGCTCGCTCGCTTAGCCGGCATTTCCTGCACTGCTACACCATAGCTGGGGCATTTACTCATCGCGCTACCTTGTAATGCTCTGAAGGAAGGCATCGGGGACCCGCTCGGTGAACCATATGGCAATCTCCTCAACATCTCCATTCCACCACGAACCTGTGCCGTTGTTGCCAGATCCGATCATCACGCTGCTAGGCGTGGCAGATAATGCCGCATAATGGGTGGATCCCAGCAGGCCGTTGAACGCGACGACCTTGTCACTCGGCGTAAACGCACCAGCTAGTTTCCCCGGTGTATCTTGCATCCATACGAGAAGGCCTGGCCGAGCAAGGTCACCCTGCCCCTCTTCGAAAATTCCTACGAATGCCTCGCCGGTCACGGCGTCTCTCATGAACGAATATCGACCGGTGCCATCAGCCGAGAGTTCAACAATTGACTGCACCGCCGGGTTGGATACAGGGGTTCTTGGTGTACCCTTCACGTATACGGAGAATGACGATTCGAACGCTCGCAAATTCGTCAGTGCAAGGCTGCAATATTTAGTGCGGCGATGAACGGCATGTCCGGCTGTCCTGATCGGAGCGGTAACTATGGCCTTCTGTTCCAGCTGGGGCCAGCCGATTCTCATAGCAAAGTCCAACTTGGTTCCGGCAAGGATCGTGTTTGCACATCGAATCATCGGCTGGATCCACGCTGTTGCCCCGCCAGTCTTGAGCAACGTTACGGCGCTTATACGCTGCCAAGCAAGCCTGTTAGCGTATACGGAGACACCACTGCCGCCTACGAACACAGGCGGCTCCGCGTTGTCGTACTGCCAGACTTCAAAGTTTAGACCCGTCACACTCGGATCGTCCTTCGTTACCTGGAAAAACATCGAATTTGCCCACACTTGGCCGTTTGAGGCGGCGATGGACTTAAGCTGCACAGTATCTGCAACGACTTGAATCGGCGCGTCGCTTGATGCCTCGCCTTGCCAGCCTATATCAATCCATTCAACGCCATCGGTTGAGCCAAGTGCAATTGTTCGCCTCAGTCCTGTCGGAGCACTTTGTATACGCCAATTTGTTGGCAAAACTCCGGGGGAACCGGCAACCGCACCCTGCATTGAGTTATTGCGAATAGCGTTCATGGCCTCCTCCCAGACCGCCGCCCCTTCGCTGCTGCGAGCAAGCGTGTTCGACATGACGATTGGCCAGCTTTCGCAGTCGACAGCCGGTGAATCAAAGTCGCGAGAGACAACGACTGAAGACGTAGCTGAGCTTACCTGGTTATCAGCTTTCTTCCACGCCTGATCCGTCCTGAAATTTAGATAAACGTCGGGCGGAAATTCGCACAGCCCCTTAGGAAGGAATGCCGGCAAGGTCTCCCTTTCAGGAATGGGTGAGTCCTTTGTGATCGGAAACTGTAAACCACGGATTGATTCGAGGCACCTTTTGTCAATGCATCGAGCCGGCGCATCCGGATCGCAGTCATAAGATGCGGTACCGTCCGAGACTGTCTCGACAGCAACTGCCGCCACAGCAACTTTCTCGGGAGACAGGAATTCGTTCGGCGGCAATCCCGTTTGGCAGTTCGATCGTTCTCCCGGCCGAAGCTTAGAAAGCCCAGCCTCAATCACGCCGAGTTCTTCGAGGCACTGACCGCGCAATTTTGAGAAAAATGGGCTATTCTCGTCAGCTGCCGCTAGTATTTTTTGACGTAGAGCCTGCAAAGAAAGCAAAGCGCTTTCATCTCGCAATTTAACGTATGAAGATACAATTTCGTCTATAGCTATCATTTGCCCAATCGTGCGTCTTACATCGGATAGTATTTACGCACGCCCTAAAGAATATACTCTAAGTCAACTCTCTTAGTTTTCAACCTGCAATGCTGGCGATTCCAATGGGACCGCACCTCTGCTTTCACCCGTCGTAGCGGTCATGTTGGGGATGAAGCCTGGAGATAGGCCTAGGCCGGTACCACCATCTCTGACCATGAATTCGGTGGGAAGGGGCCGGTAAATTTAATACGAAGGATACTTGAGTATTAACTTCTCCGTTCTACAGTGTCTGCCCAATCAAGCGCAGCGATCTTCCGGGCGATCCGAGAAATCCGATCTATCAACTTGCGATGCAAAATCACCCGGAACGGCCAATTTCGTTTTGGATTATTGCTAAGAAATAGATCCTTGAGGAGCAACGTGCCAACAACCCAGCCGATCACTGTAGATCTTGAAAATCAAGAAATTCTTCTTTCCGGAATTAGCTATGATCAACTTCTTCAACGCTTGCACGAGGTATTTCGGCCGCGCTCCTATTTCGAAATAGGCACCCTCAACGGTGCAACGCTGAGACTGGCCTCATGTAACAGCGTAGCTGTGGATCCACAGTTCGCACTGTCGGTCGAGGTCATCGCCAAAAAGCCGTTCGTTGCCCTATATCAAATGACAAGCGACGAATTCTTTCGCAAGGTCGATCTCAAGGCGATCTTCGGCACAACAATAGATCTAGCGTTTCTTGACGGAATGCATCTTTTCGAATTCTTGTTGAGAGACTTCATGAACACGGAGACCTACTGCAGCCCGAATTCCATCATTTGCGTGCATGACTGTATTCCTCCTCATCCGCTGAATGCACTTCGGGATATTTCGGATTCTCGTCGAAGGACTACGCGCCATCCCGAATGGTGGACCGGTGACGTGTGGAAGCTCGTGCCAATTCTTCGAGAATTTCGTCCTGACTTAAGAATTCACTCACTGGACTGTGTCCCTACCGGACTTTTAGTCATTACAAATCTCGCCCCTCATTCGCGCGTCTTGAAGGAGCGATATTTTGAAATCGTCGATCGCTTTGCCGATTTGACAATGGATACGTTTGGTTTCGAGAAATTCTTGAAAGTCTGCAACTTACGAGACTCAAAGCTCTACAGCTCAACTGAGTCCCTTCAAAAGCACTTCTGGATCTAGCTCGCACCGCCGCAATGCGGCTAAAACGCAGACAGTTCCGCTCGCCTCCAAAGATTATCTTCCGTGCAAAGGTAGATATATGAGGCGTCCCAAGAGATTGCGCCCGTAGCACACGTGCTTCTGCTAGACTTTGGACGATAAGCTTGCGGCAGAGTGAAGACGACCTTCGAACCGTCATCTACAGATGATCCGCCCACGCAGGCACTTCTCGAACTTGAAGAGAACCAGCAAGTCAGTTGACCGATAGCAAACTTTACCGCTTGGCAGGTCGAGCCAGACCCGTCACATCCTGTTATCGAATCCTTCGAAAAAATAATTCCTGAATTCCATGTATTTGAATTCTTTACCACGGTTATCGCGGAGGTGCTGGGGTTAGCTGATGGTCCGCCGTAGGACCCATCTCCACCGCCAGCAAGCCATAAAGCGTGACCTCCAATACCAACGCCGTACGGAGTACCGATCGAATTAGCTCCTCTATTCTTGACGTCGATTTCCGCTCCGAAACATCCTCTCCCTACACCCGGCTCGATCTGGCATTCGAGGTAAGCTCCGAAGCCAGAGGTTTTATCACGATCTGATATGGCATATCCGACGAGACCAATTGAAGGCGCTCCACTGGCAACACGCGATGAGTCGCTTGACCGTGATGCCCCGGCTATCGCTATGTTGCCATGCGTAGCTATCGACATTAGTTGGCTATCGCGGGGAATCCACTCAGGACCCATGGGCGGATCGTGGAGCCACGTAGTGGTCGTATCGCCTCGCTTTGACGAAACATGATGCGCAGCACCGCCGACCATGACGCGATCGTCCATATTCCACAGAACTGGGGATCCGCCAGTTCCCCTATCCGCCCACATTTCCCCAGTGCCCCTAGCAAGACCCTCCGGGTCGATT
Source organism: Bradyrhizobium sp. Kon58 (assembly GCF_055807455.1). NCBI lineage: Bacteria > Pseudomonadati > Pseudomonadota > Alphaproteobacteria > Hyphomicrobiales > Nitrobacteraceae > Bradyrhizobium > Bradyrhizobium sp. Kon58. The sequence continues at coordinate 172,153 of NZ_JBVVOT010000012.1, read as the reverse complement.
AGTGCAGGCGCTTTCGTGCTTGGAGAGCCAATTCGCTGCTCGATCGCTCCGCCCAGCAAGCCGAATGATAAGGCAGTTGCAGCTAGAGCAATTGCACGAATGATAGTCATATCCACGTACTCCTTCGCGCTTTGGAAAGCACTTAACGTTCTAGGCGTTCGGCGAACAAAATATCTATTCGCTGCGTCGAACGCTGCACTCTAGTGGGGTCCAACGTTTGAGCTTGTCCAAACTTACCGAGGACAAAGGACCCGCCCCACCAACCTGTGGGTAACCCCCCTTCAAATGTCGTTATGGGCAGACACGATCTCCTAGTCCCTTGTGAGGTCGAAATGTCGAACGCTTCTAGTAATACTGAACAAGCCGCGGCGCGCAGCTAACACGCTAAGTCGCTCCTATTGCGAGCATAATCCGATCAGGCTCCACGATGAATCTGGCATTTTCCTTTGTTGGTGGCCAACCACATAGTCGCCCTCCTTGCGGAACAATCGAAAAGATCTGATGACCTAATCCAATAGACAATCGCCGTTGGACGGAATTGAACGGATTCACCTGAACAATCCGCGTGCCGGGCAAGCAGAAAATTGCATTATGAAGAGCTGACGATAGCTCTCCTACAATGATACTAGCTTGGTGAAACGTTCTTACTTGTTCGGAAATTGGATGAAGTTCTGGCTGAAACACTTCAAAACCTTCTCTCTGAAGAGTGCTCTCTACCTCTTCCTCGTTCTCCCAAGTCCTAAAATCATCGCTGGCGCTTCTCCTCGCTCTGCGTGAGATGAAGAGCTTTCTTGTTGCTCGCTCGCCGGCTCTGCAACCACATGCCACCTTCACTGCTTCGATGAACTCAAGGAACGCAGTGCCAGGTCGATAGTGATCCAGCAGCATGTCACTGTAGAATGCAGACTCCACCTTTGTTCTCATTCCTCTCTTGAGAAATCTTCTTGGCGCGCCTGGTGCAAGCATCTCTATCCAACCCAGCACAAATTTTGGCGTATACCAATTCAATAAAATCGGGAGATCATCAAACGTTGAGCGCATCCGATTGTAAGCAAGAAGCTTCGGCGCCATCTCGAGCAAGAAATGACCATAAATTGGTGTGGGATTGTGCGGCAGGACAAATGCCGATTGTAGATCTTCGTCGTATGCTTCGTTGTTGCGTGAATGGCGCGCGATGTTCGGATCATCTGTAGTTTTATCAGAGTAGCTCGGCACGATGTTGCCGATATTAAAAGGCCGACCAGTTCGCATCAGCGAGCCGCCATTGGAGAAATATTCGATCTCATCGAATTTGTAGACGAATATGGGCCGCAAGGGACCAGAGGGGTCCAATTTTGGGAGAGCATCACCACGTTCGGTCGCGAGAATTACTTCTGTTCCTACTGGATCATACTGCTCGCCGTTCCAAAGCAAGAAAGGCTCGCGATAGCTCGAGTCTACCCAATCTTGGAATGAACCATACATAATTCAGCTATTCTAAAGAGCCATCAAAGGTTACTTTATCCAAACGGTTGGATGGTTCCATCCTCGCCAAAGCAAGAACGCTCTCGTTCACCGAGGGTCGAAACGGTGGAGCGTTAGTTCTTCGCGAACGAGCACTGGATCTAGTTCGGGGCGTTTCGCGAATACTGCCATCTCTGATGCGATCGCAATCGGGCGCAAGAATTTCTCGACCACGTGATAGTGCGATCGGCCGCCATAATCATGAATAGCCACGATCGCATCTGGGCGTAGATTAAGAATTGCCTGTAAAGTACATGCGACACGGAAACGCCCATCGATGAAGCAAAATTCCGCGCCATTGCTTCGAGACATCGTCCAAATGTGCTCGTGGTAGTGTGCCCATGTACTCTTGCGAGAATCGTCCGACGGATAACCCCAATTGCCAAGCGGCCCTATATCCACATGCACGAGCTCCGGCCTTGTCGGACTCTCCTTTGTCTCGTCGGCGACTTTGCCCAACCACTCTAACGAAGAGTCGACCGAGATGATCCAATCCTTTTTTGTCTGAGCAGCAAGCCACGTGCTTCCCCCGGAGCCGAACTCCACCACGGTACGGGCGCACCGAACGAAGCTCTCGAACAAAAGAAGTTCATCTTTTCGCATTGCAACGTGCATCAAACTACCCATCAGAAGACACGATTAAAACTCAGTGGAATTCTGATTAGTTCTCGTCCGAATTTGACGGTGTCGACCCAAAACGTCTTGGTCTCCTGCTGAAGTTTTTCACTTGCCTTGAACTCTTTCGTGTAAGCGCTCAAGAGGCCGTCTTCTCCAGAGAACGGATCGTCTTCCACGATCGGTAGCCTTCCCCACTGCTCCACCATGCCCATCATGCTCTGATCTGTTACCCTTTGATGTCCACCGGCGGTCTCCCTGGACCATGGCATCTCGCGAGTTGTCTTCAATCGTTCCAGCGTCTGCGTCATGTCGGCATAGCGCAGGTGGAAGAGGAACAGATCGCCGAATTTGGCAGGCAGTTCTCTACTATGAAAGCCCGGCCACCAAGTTACTGACTTTGACGTTAAGTTCGGCTTATTCATCGCAGAACTGTAATGTACGTAACTTCTCTGCTGAAGGATCGGAAGGTTCGGATCGAGTGCGCCTTCTTCGGGAAGCTTGTGCAGGAGATCGATTCCGATAGAAGTAACGTAGTCTGGCCTGACCTTCTCGCAGTAATCGATGATGCCGTCGAACATTCGCGGATCTGGAACGAGTATCTCGTCACAATCTGTATAGAATACGTAGTCATAGTAACGCAGCAGATTGTTCACGAGGTCGCTGACAAAGAGGGTCCTCTTCTCGTTGTCTTGTGGCGACCTGGGCAGGCGGATCTGGTTGAATCCCTGCAAATTGTCCGTGGAGCAATCATTGGAACCGTGATCGATGATATAGCACTGCCCAGCTCCGAGTTGAGATCCGTAGTATTTGGTCCAGATCGGCAACTTATACTTTTCATTGAAGACCATTGTGACGGCTGCGACCTTCATGCAATCCTCTTAAAGCCTTCCTTGAGCTCAAACGACGAATAAAGGCACGTCAACTCTTCCCTTTTCAACGCGCGACGCGAAGGGAGATCGCGGGCTCGCGGAAGGAAGGCGCCCATTCTTCATATTTCGGAAAATGTGGAACGTCGATCCTCTACGAGAATGACTACCAGTTGCACCCTCCTTCAGCGATCGAGGAGGACCTTCTTCCACTGATGCGCATTTTCCTCTTCAAGTGCATTCGGGCTTCGCCCCTCGCCTGCTCCCACCAGATTGAAATGCTGGTCAGCTGACGAGACGGCTCCCTTTTTGATCCCCCCTACGACGTCTGGATACTTCTTCAAGTACCAGTCCTCGTCCACGATCGCCATTCCACCCCGTCGCCCCTCGAAATATCCGAAGCCGATAAAGTGCATTAGCCCGCTCTCGACATCTCCCCTGTCGACTGCCTCCCTTACATCCGGGTTTGCAGCCAAATAACTATCCTCATTGAAATCCGCCTGCGCAAGCGCGATCTGGAGCAGGAGTTTCAGGAGGGAAAGAGGGACCTTGACCTCCTGAGCGGCCTCGGCCAGGTCGCGGGTGGAATTGAGGCTCTTGAGCAGGGGCTCGTAGGGAGGGACAAACATATAGGGCTCTCGTTAGTCGGGGGTCGCGGATTTTTGGCTGGCCGGGGCTGCGGATGTGCGCGAGCGGCCTTGCTTTGAGCCGGGCGGCTGCGACCCCTGCCGAAGCGTTGTCGTGGCCGATCCGGTCTTCCCTGATGGTTCGGCCTTGGTCTTTGCTTTAGTCTTTCCCTCGGCCTTTTTCGTGCTCTCTGCGGGCCTTCGGGGCGCGGTGGAAGGTTTGGCGGTCTTCGGCTTGCCGGCCGTGCCAGGCGCCTGGGTAGACTGGGCGACGCCATCTGCACGACGCGCCTCAGCAGGCGCCTCTGCGGGCTTGAGAAGCTGACGCGTAACCTCGTCGACATAAGCGGCCTGGGCGAGCGCCTGCTTCTTCGGCAGCTTGACCGCACCACGGATCGCTGTGTGCATTGCTGCAATTTCGGCGACGTGCTTTTCGGCCTTGAGTGAGTGCGTGACGCTTTCGGCATGCCGACGGTGGACGTTGAGCGGGTCGGCCACATAGGCGATTTTGGCGCCGGCGGGGACCAGTGCCTGCAGGTAAAGACGCCAGTCGCCGGCCATCCGGAAGTCCTTCAGCTCGGAGCCGCAGGCCTCGAGCGCCGTGAGCAGCGCCTCGCGGCGCCAGACCACCGAGCTGACGTTCAGGATCGTGTTCTTGACCGCAAGATAGCGCGCGATGAAATCCGGCCCGCTGAACACCTCGCTGCGCGACAGCGCCTCCGGCTCGATGCTCGCATAATAGGGCTTGTAACTCGCATAGACCTCCCGCCCTTCCGCGTCGATCGAGCGCGAGTCGGAGAAAGCGAGCGCGATGTCGGGATCGGCCTTCATGATGCCGACCAGGCGCGCGAGGAACTGTGGATCGGACTGATCGTCGGCTTCCGCGATCCAGAGGAACTCGCCGCTGGCCATCTCGGCCGCCTTGGCCCATTGCGCAAAGACCGATCCGGAGTTCTCCTCGTTGATGATGAGGGCGAGATCGCGCTGCCGGCCTTCTGCAACCTCCATGATGACGTCGACGCTGCTGTCAGTCGAGGCGTCGTCCAGTACGAGGATTTCGTCGACGGGATGGGTCTGATCAAAGATCGTATCGAGCCGCTCGCCGAGGCAATGGGCGTAGTTGTAGTTTGGCACCGCCACCGAAACGGTTGGAAGAGTGGGCGCAGCAAGCTCGAGCAGGCCCTTGACGTAATTGGGGAACGAAAAATCCTGCTCGATCAGATCCATCATGCGATCCCGCTCGGCGGGCGTGACCGGCGATCGGATGAGTTCGCCGATCGCTCGTGCCATCGCCGCCGTGTCGCAATACTCGACGACCCGGCCAAGCTTGTTCTGCAGCAGGAATTCAGGGATTCCGCCCGAGTTTGCGAAAGCAACCACGGGAACGCCGACGCCGAGCGCTTCCAGAGCAACCGTTGGGAATGGATCTTCGCGCGAGGTGAGCGCAAGCACGGAGGCGGCCGAATAGAAGGTCTCCATGTCGCTACGGAAGCCGATCAGATGAAACGTCTTCGTAGCCTCTGACGCCGCGACTTCACCCGCGAGCCATTCCATCATGCCGGGATCGTGGTCGCCGACCCATACGAAATGGACGCTTGGATTGTTCAGATGCGCAAGCCGCCAGGCCTGCAGAAACAGATCGAACCCTTTGCGTAAGTCAGCATAGCCGACGCCGAGCACGACCGGCGCGCCCGCGGGGATACCCAGTTCGTAGCGCAGCTGCCGCGCCTTGTCCGGTGCGGCCTCGATCTGCTTGTAGCTGCCTTGCGGGAAAATCACGAACCGGTCGGATTTGTCCTCCTCAAGCTTAAGGCCCGCCACGAGACTGTCCTGGACAAAGCGCGAAGCAAACACGACCTTGTGCGAGGCGGTGATGCTGCGCCGCGCCAGATCCTCCAGGTTCTTTTCCCGTAGAATGCGCGGCAGTTCGTGAATGAGACTGATCGTTTTGATGCCGCGCCCAGTGAGGAATGGTACGACGCTGCCGCTCGCTGACGTATTCACGATAGCAGCCGTTACCCCCTGGTCGCAGAGCTCAGCGAGCTTGCCCGGAAGCTCGTTGACGCCGCGGACGATGGTAACCGGCGCCACCTGCGCATATTCAGGCTCGAGCTTGCCGCCGTCCATGAGCAGGAAGCGGACGTCGACGTTGAACGCGCTTCGCAGCGTCTTGCCGATGTGAAGCAGAAGGTGCTGTGCGCCGCTCGGAAACGCGTCATGCCCCACCAGCAGGAGTTTTGGCATGGTGGCATCGCGCTGGATTCCGGCAACCGCCCGCGCCGTCGCATTCAGATAGGCTGATCCATAATAGAGGTCAGGCTCGAGATAGGCGCCCTCGCACCATTCATTCCAGGCATTGACGCAAATGATGCGCTCGCCGAAGAACGTTTCGCATTGAGCGCGCTCGATCAAAGCTGACAGCCAGGCCTCGTATTTCGCCGGCGTGGAGCCCTGGATCACCAGGCCGGATCCCTGACGCCGCGCGTCATTGTCCCAGCTCGGCACCACCGTCTTGATCAGCGGGAAATCCGCACGCGGCTCTTTCAGCGAATAGTCGACCACATCCTCATAGCGGTAGACCTGACCGTTAAAGGTGTCATCGAACAGCTCGACCTCGTTGTTGATACGTGGCGTGAACTTGGTGATCTTGTGGGGCGGAAATTCGATCGCGCCGTCCAGTCCATAAACGCGGGGATCGAAATCGTCGAAGCTCTGGCTCATCACAATGATCGGATCTTCGCCAAACTTCTCGGCGAAGATCTCGCGCCAGCGTTCAATGACCTCCTTGGCATTCGGGATGATGCCAGGCCGATACACCATAAGGAGCGGCCGGCCATCGATTCGAATATAGCGCGGGTCGGAGAAATGCCGCGCATAGTCGGCGAGCAGCAGTTCGTCATCCTCGGCAAGATAATCCTGCGAGATCAGAACCTCGCCTTCCATCCCATCCCAGCGCCGGGTCCAATTTTCGTTCGCCCACATCAGGCAGAACGGCATGTCGACGTCACGGGTCTGAAGGAATTGCTCCAGCGGTCGCTCCAGCAGCCGCTTGCCGTTGAACCAGTAATAGTAGAACACGAAACCATCGATGCCGCTGCGACGCGCAAGCTCGACCTGCTTGCGCATCGTGTTGATGTCCTCGAGGCTATAAAAGCCGAGATCGCGCGGCACGCGCGGCTGATAGTGATCTTTGAAGCGCGGGACGCCGCGGGCAATATTGGTCCATTCCGTAAAGCCTTTGCCCCACCATTTGTCGTTCTCGGGGAATGCGTGGAATTGGGTGAGATAGTACGCCAGAACTTTGGCGCGTCGCTTGGCTCGCGGCGGCAGCGGTTGCAGCTCCTCGAACAGCGGTCCCGTCCGCGTGAATCTCCGGATTTCTGCAGGGATGGTGGCCTCGTTCAGCGGCGGCTTCGAGTAGACGCCCTTCTCCTCGCGATGCTCCAGGAAATGCACCAGCGGGTTCTGGTCGAATTTTCCCCCGAGATAACGCTGCACGTAGAAGCGCACATCGAACTCATCCGAAGGATTACGCCCCTCCTTGAATCCGTACGACATGAAATGCTCGAACGGATCGACGCCGGCTTCGCGAATATCAGGGTAGGTCGACAGATAATATTGCGCGTCGAATTCCGGGATCGGACTGAACGGCCCCTTGCGATTTGCCAGATAATGACCCAGCGGGCTTTCGCTTGGCGTCAGTCCGTAAGACGTCCGATACCAGGCCGGGTCGAAATGTGGATTGGGCCTCGTTCCGGCGGGTTCGCCAATGCGCGCATAGTGCAGCAACGGATTGACGCGGGAGCTGGTCACGTCGGGGTTGGTCGCGATGTACCAAGCCGTTTCAAACAGGACGTTGGGACGTCGTCCCTCCAAAAAGCCGTGGAGGAAGAAATGTTCGAAAGGATCAACGCCGGATTTTGCAACGTCCCCATAGGTGCTGACGTAGTAATCGGTATCGAACAGGCCGTGTCGAACCAAATAGTCCTTTGCGATTTTCAGCTGCTCCGGCGTGATACCTGCCTCGTTAGCAGCCGTGGTCTGCCCCGATTTTTTGGGAGCTTTCGACTTGCTTCCGCCAGACTTCCGGTTGGCGGAGGTTCGGACGAGACCGCTGACAAAATCCGACATCTGAAGCGCCCCAAATCAAGAAGCAGGCCACGTCCTCCAAGCAAACCTGGTGCCACCGGACGCCGAAATTGAATCGAAGAGACTGCCCTTGCTGTTTCTAGATGCCAGCAGAACCTGGCGCAATGCAGCCAAGCAGAGTGTCGTATTTAATCTTAATTCATGGGCCCGTTTCGTCGAAAACAGTGTCGCAAAAGTCACTCACTACGTGCCCCCCTTATGTCTCGGGCCCGGTTCGCTGAGCTCTTGATTAATGTTGCTGCGCTGGCGTGCTTTAAAGCCTCACGGCGAACGGTTCGATGGTGCGGACGCGTAGACAACGCAACTGCGAAGCTGGCCCTTACCTGGTCGGGCCGCGGTTCAGCGCGGCAAGGCGCTGCCGCGCCATTTCATTGCCCTGCTGTGCGGCTTTCTCATACCAGGCGGCAGCAAGCTCGCCATTCCTGGGGGCGCCGGAACCTGCAGCATAGGCATCTGCAAGCGCAAGCTGGGCCGCGGGCATGCCTAGTTCGGCAGCTCGTTCGAACCATTCGACCGCCTTTTCCGCGTTCCGCTCGCAGCCCTGGCCCTTGGACAGCATCACCGCGAGATTGAATTGGCCGAGCGCATGGCCCTGCTTTGCCGCCGCCTCATACCAGCCGAGACCCCGTTGAAGATTGAGCTCGACGCCGTTGCCGGTGCAGAACATCACCCCGAGCTGAAACTGGGCCACCGCATGGCCTGCGCGCGCGGCTTTCTCAAGCCATAGGGCCGCCTGCTTGGGATCGGCACCAAGCTTGTTCTGACCGAGATTGAGGTTTGCCACCTCCATCATGGCCTCGACAGATCCGGCTTCGGCGGCGCCGCTGTACCACTTCACCGCGAGCGACGGGACAGGAGGCCCCCCCAGCCGCCCCGCATAGAGGTGCCCGAGCATAAGCTTCGCCGGCCCGTAGTTGGCCTCGGCGGCCTCCGTCAGGAGGTCCGTGGCGCGCTTGAGCGAGCGCTCCTTGTCCGTCTGGAGCAGGAATTGGGCGTAGGCGACCTTGGCCTCGGGATCGCCGGCGTTGGCGGCCTGCTCCAGCCATTGTTTTGCCTGCGCCTGGTCGGTGCCGCCTCCGCCGGCCGCATGGAGACGCCCAAGCTGAATCTTGGCCGCGCTTAGGCCGCCTTCGGCTGCGACCTCGAACCATTTGATCGCAGCAGGGATATCCTTCTCCAGGCCGGTGCCATTGGCCAAAAACGTCGCGATGTTGAAGGCTGCCGTGGGGTGCTTGTTCTCGGCCGCGCGAAGGAACCATTTTGCCGCCTCCCGCAAATTGGGGGGCGCGCCGTCGCCCGTGGCAAAGAACCGGCCAGTAAAGAATTGAGCCTGCACATCGCCGCGCTCGGCCGCCTTCTGATACCAATAGGCGGCCTCTCGCAGGTCGGGCTCCGCGCCAGCTCCGAGAGCGTAGAATTCGCCAAGCGCCAGGATCGCCGGCAAATAGTCCTTACGCGCAGATTTCCGCAACAGCGTTTCGGCGCGCTCGCGGTCTCGTTCGACGCCGTCCCCGTTGAGACGCATGATACCGATATGGTAGAGCGCAACGGCGTCTTCGTGCTCGGCCGCCTTTGCAAACAGCCGCGCGGCCTCGGCATGATCCTCAGGCAATCCCTTGCCCTTCAAATGCATGAACGCAAGCGCCACCGCCGCTCGGACGTAATCCTGATCCGCAGCCCTGCGGTACCATTCGGCGGCGAGCTCGAAATTTTCCGGGAGTCCGCGGCCCTGGAAGCAGACATCGCCGAGCGCAAACTGGCCGGCCGCAAAATCCTGTTTCGCGGCCGCCATATAAGACTTCATGGCTTCCTTGAGGTTGCGCTCGCAGCCCTCGCCATTTGTGTAGAGGTCGCCAAGCAAGACCTGCGCCTCGGCCTTGCCCGCATCTGCGGCAGATTTGGCCCAACGAAACGCAGCGTCAGAGTTTTTGGCAACGGCCGTCCCATGTGGAAAGATCAGCGCGTGAAGCGAGGATGCCTTCTCGCCGAGGCGCTCCTCGGACGACCGCCGCCAGGTCTCAGCTGATCCAGGCCCGAGTCCGGCCTGGACGCCATAGCGGTATATCAGCGCGAGTTTGTATTGCGCTTCGAGGTGACCTGCCTGGGCCGCGCGCTCGTGCCACGCCACGGCTTCGGCAATGCTGCCACGAACACCCTCGCCTTTTTCGTATAAGAGCGCGATCCGGTGATCGGCTTCGGCATGGCCAAGCTTGCTTGCGTCTTTCCAGGCGTGAAAAGCGTCAAGAAAGCGTGCAGCCTCATAGGCAGCGACCCCCGCATCGAATGGGGACCTTCGGTGACGAAAAGATTTCCCGCGCAAGACCTCCTTGGCTCGCCAAAGGAGAAATTGGGCTGCCATCATGGCTCGCGCATGGCCTCTTTCATGCCCCGAAGCATGCCGCCGAGCAAATACATCGCAACCGATCGCGTTCCGACGTTGACATCCCCGGTGAGGGTCATGCCGGGGATCAAGCGGAAATTCTGGGGCACATCGATGAAGTTCGCGTGCTCGACCGAGCAACGCGCCTTGTAATAGGCCTCAACGGCCCGGCCGTCGTCATCCAGCGTAAATGCGCCTTCGCTGATCCAGCGCACCTTGCCCTCGGCCGTGCCATGTTCGGTGGCGTTAAATGCGTCCACCTTGATGGTGCAGCGATCTCCCGAACGAATGAACCCGATGTCCCGGGACGCAAGCTTGATTTCCGCTTCTAGGCGCGTGCCGACCGGCATGAGGGTGATAAACGGATCGCCCGGCTTTAGAACGGAGCCAATCGAAAGCTTTGCCATCGTCAGCACGACCGATGGCTCGCTTGCAGTCAAGCGCACCAGATCCTGGTGTTTATTGGCCTTTTCGTAGGACGATCGCGCGATATCCAGATTATTGCGGGTCTGGACCAGGTCCTGGCTGAGCTGCGCACGCCACTGCTGGATAAAAGCATTGCGATCGGCCATCAGCGACTGCAGCGTATGCTTGGACTCGAGCAGGCTGTTATGCGTGCTGTCCATCTGCCGCAACAGTTCGATGCGCTGATCTTGCGACACATAGAGATTGAGCTTCGAGCCGCTGCCGCTCTCGGCCAGGCTCGTACGCATATCTTCGACCTTCTTTGCGATCTCTTCGCGCTGGCCGAAACGCTCGTCATCCTTCTCGAGCTTCTGGATAGTAGCTTTCGTCTGCTCGATCTTGGAATTGAAGCTCGATAGCTGCGCCCTGTACTGCGCATCGCGCTGGTCGTACAGCGCCCCCTGCACATCCGCATAGCTTTTGAACGCCTCGTCATCGCGATCGGGGAAGACCAGCACCTTTCCTTCGAGCTCGGCCTTGTCCCGCATCATTTGCGTTTCAAGGCTCGCGATCTGCAATTTGTACTGGTGCACATCCGCTGCGGTAAAGGTAGAATCAAGCGTAGCGACCAATTGCCCGGTCTTGACCTGATCCCCTTCCCTGACGTCGATGGTCTTGATGATCGAGGGGTCGAGTGCCTGCAACACCGTGATTTGGTCGACCGGAACGATCTTGCCGCCGACGCTCGAGACCACACGATCGATGCGCGTCAGACACATGATCCCAACGATCACGACAACGAAAGCCGTGAGCACCAACAGGGTGGCGCGGGCAACCCGGGGCTCTGCCTCCTCGCGGATCGCGTCCGTCTCGGACTGAAACTGTCGAACGGTCGTAAGGGACGCTTGCTGACTACGAGACAAGGCTGGGGCTCCGTCGAACCGGTGCAATCATATGATTATTCTGCTGATGCCAGAGCCCGCTATAGATGTCGTTTCGCTCCAGGAGCTCCTCGTGCCGGCCCACGTCGTCGATCACGCCGCGGTTCAGGACCACGATAGCGTCGCACTTCACGAGCGAGGACAGACGGTGCGAGATAACGATCAACGTGCGCCCATGAGCGATGCGTGCTATATTCGCATTGACGATGGCCTCGCTGTCGGCATCGAGCGCGCTCGTGGCCTCGTCCAGGATCAGGATCGGCGGGTCGACGATCAGCGCCCGCGCAATCGCAAGGCGCTGCCGCTGACCACCGGAAAGGTTCGGCGAGCCTTCATATATATAGGTCTCGTAGCCGCGCGGCAGCTTGTCGATGAACTCCTCGGCGCCGGCAAGTCGCGCCGCGCGTACCACCTCATCGAACGTAGCATCGGGCTTCGCCGCCGCGATGTTCTCCCGGATGGTTCCACTGAACAGGAAGTTTTCCTGCAGGACAACACCGACATTGCGCCGAAGATGGTCGACATCATACTCCCGCACATCGATGCCATCGATCTTGATAAGCCCACCATAATCAGAGTGAAGCCGCTGCAACAACCGAGTGATCGTCGTCTTGCCCGAGCCGCTCTTGCCCATGATCCCGAGCGTTTGCCCTTGCGGGATTTCGAACGAGACGTCGTTAAGCGCCGGCGTGACCGTCCCCTTGTACTTGAAGGTCACACCGGAAAATTCAACCTGCCCCTTAAATGGCGTGCGCACACCGTGACCTGAACGGCCCTCTTCGGCGGGTTGATTGACAAGCTTGCCGACCGTGGCGACGGCCGTCCGCGCTTCGTCATATTGGTTGATGAGCTGCGCCATTTGCATCAGCGGAGCCGAAACCCGCTGCGATAGCATCAGAAACGCAAACATGGCGCCAATGTAGATCGGATCATTCGTCGTGAGCGCCAGATAAACGCCGATGGCGTAAGAGCCGCTGACCGCGAGCCGCTCCAGCGGCCGAACCACGGTTTGGATCATGGTGCCGGTCATGGCCTCGCCAACCCGCGCTTTGGCGACGCGGGCGACCAACACGTCCCACATATGCCGTTGACGTGCGTCGAGCGCGAGCGATTTGATGGTGCGAATGCCGTTGAGCGATTGGATCAGGAACGCACCTTGCGCGCCCTCCGCAGCCATTACTGCAGCGGATCTTTTACGATAAGCCGGCAGCATGAGCACCAGCCAGGCCACGATCAGGCCGGCAAATCCGAGCACAATGAAGGTCATGACCGGGCTGAAGAAGAACATCACCGGCAGGAAGAACAGCAGCATCGTGGAGTCCAGGACGGTGCCGAACAATTGGCCAACCAGGAACGTTCTGACCCGGAAGACTTCGCGGATGTCGCGCGAGATCAGGCCGACCGCGTTTTGCTCGAAATAGTCGATCGGCAGGCTCAACACTTTCTCGAAAACGTAGGTGGACAGCTTCACGTCAAGACGCGAGGTGAGCCGGTGCACCAAGAACTGTCGCAGGAACGAGAATGCGGCTTCGAATGCGATCACGACCAGCATGCCGACGCAGAGCACATAGAATGTGTTGTACGCCTTGTAGAAGATCACCTTGTCCGACATGAGACGCCAGAACATGATCGGCGCGAGCGACAGGAAGCCGAGCACGAGCGCGGCGATCGCGACGTCGCGCACCATGCGCCGCTCGCGAAAGATCAGCGACGTGATGAGTCCGAAGCTGAACGGCTGGTCCTCATCCGAGATCTCGTAGTCGCGCTTGACCAGCACGACATCCCCCGACCAGATGTCCTCGAACCGCGGCTGGTCGATGACCAGCAGGGCATCGTCCGCCGCATTGGGATCACGGAGCGTGACGCGGATATTTTGTGGATCGCCGTCAACGGAGAGCAGCACCATGGCGGCGCCATTGCGAAGCCAGACGACCGCCGGCAGTGCCTTCTTCAGCTGCGCCAGATGGGCCCAATCGAGCTTGACCGCCTTGGCCTTCATGCCGGCATTCTCGGCACATTTGATCAGCTGCGGGATCGAGACGTTCTGATCGCGAAGCAAATTGTCCTGCACCAGCTGAGTCGGCGTCAAATGCATCCCATGCTGGCGGGCCACGATGACAAGACACTCAAGTGCCGAGGCGGGTGTGGGGTCGGTCGAGGCGCCTTCGCGAACGAGTTCGGAGCTCATTGGGTCCTGTCTCTAACCTCTAGAAGAAACGATATGGCCTACCGACGGAGCCGAAAAATCTAACGCTCTGACGCTTCGGGCCAAGCTATTAAATTCATATAATAAATCAGGTGATCTTGCTATGCGGAAAGCCCGCTTCCATGGGGTAAAAAGCCACCTCTTCTGCGATAAACCTTAACACTGCGGCGGGGAAGCTTCCGGTCACAAGCTAGGCAAATTGCTCCTGAAAATCGAAGCCGCAGGCGGCAAGCTCCTTCTGAATGGCAACGCCATCGGCCTCGGGCATTATCGCCAGCGCGCAGACCTCAAAATCCTGGCTCCGGACCGATACCGTGGGGAAGCCTGCACTGAGCAGCAGGTTGCCAAGCCGCTCCGGCGTAAAACCTGTGCGGTGGGCCATATAGTGTTGCCCCTCCTCGATCGAGCGCGTGTGACCATACAGCATATCGAGCGGACGTATCGGCCCAACCGGCGATTCGTAGGCCACAGCGGCAATCCCATGCTCAACGATGAACTGAGCCACCGCCTCCAGATCCGGGCTCATGATGAGAGCGAATCCATCTGACTTGAGAACCCGGTGGAATTGCCGCAGCGCCGGATAAACCTCATGGGCGTAGAGATGCTCAAGCACGTGCGAGGACCAGACCGCATCAAAGCTTTGAGGGCCAAAGGACGCATCGAGCCGGCTGATCGAGCCGACCACGTCCGGCCGAACGCCCGGGTCGATGTCCAGCCGCACTTCTTCCCAATCCGCTTTCGCCGTCATTCGGGCGATCCGTCGAGCAGGACCTGGACCGGAGCCAGCGTTGAGCATGCGCTTGTGGGGCAACGACGTTCCTCCGGACAATCTCAATCAAACCTTGGCCCGAGATTACCAAGCCGACCGGACCCCTGCCAGCCGGTCACGACTCTCACCGAATTAACGGTAAACGATGCGAGCTCAATAGCTTAGTCGAGACGAAAAAGCCCCGCCGAGGCGGGGCTTTCCAATCCGCCGATCAGCGGAATTAAGTGAGCTTGACCACCTGGTCGGTGAAGTAAAGCTCCGTGATGCCGGTGACCTTGATTTCCTGACCATCGTTGAAGGTGATGGTGTAGCTGCCGGGCGCCGTCGGATCGAGTGACTTGACGTCGCCGAGCGAACGGTCGTTGAAACCGACAATATCCGTACCACCGCCACCGATAATCGTATCGTTGCCAATCTTGGTTTCAACGTGGAAGGTATCGTCGCCCGCGCCGCCCTGCAGCGTCGAGGACGCTCCGGAGCTGCCATAAAGCCAGAATTCATTCTTCGATCCGGCCGCGCCCGTATCCTGGAAGTAATCGCCTTGCTGGCCAATGATAGTATCATTGCCTGCACCGCCGATGAGCGTGTCGGTGCCCGCACCAGCCGACCCATCGTACAATTTTGTGTTGCCGGTGGTTCCCTGCAGGAGCTGATGCTGGCCAGAGCCTGCGATCAGGAAGTTGTCGCCCGCACCGCCCGTGAGCGTATCGCCACCGCCGCCGCCATAGAGCGTATCGGCACCTGCGCCGCCCTGCAGCGAGTTGGCTTCACCCGTCTGCGTGCTGCCCGAACCAAGGGCCGAGGCATCGCTGGCCGTGCTGCCCGAAATGACGGTCGAGTTGATACCGCCATGCAGCTCGTCGCTGCCGGTGCCACCGTTGATCGTATCCGCACCGTAACCCCAGATGGTGTCGTTGCCGGCGCCGCCCAGAAGCGTGCTCGAACCGGACGAAAAATCACGGATGTCATCGTTATTGTCGCCGCCGTCGAGCAACTGATGCCCGCCGGTGCCGGCCCGCAGCACGTCGTCACCCGCACCACCGTAAATGCTGTCCTGACCACTGCCGCCATAGATGGTATCGCTGCCGCCGTCACCAAAGAGCTGGCTGTTGCCGCTGCCGCCGCCAATCACGTCGGCGCCGGAGCCGCCCCGCACCGTGTCGTTGCCGCTATCGAACAGGTTGACGCTGTCGTTGCCCTCACCCATCGCCACGAAGACGCCGTTCGATCCGCCCGCAACGTTGAGCTGGTTGCCGCCGGCATCATCCATGATGATGGCCTTGAGCGTCGAGGAGGTCTGAACGGTCGCCGAATTCGTGAGGTCCACAACCTGAACGATGCCGGGAACCGGTCCGCTGGTGTAGGTGCCCTGCTCAACCCAGGCCTTCTTGCCGTCCTCAGGATCCGGATCGTAGACGCCGCTGTTTTCAAGAGACGCGATCAGTGCCGCTTGAACCGTGGGATCGAGATGCCCCGCCGCCGTGAGGTCGGCATTCAAATCCGTCTTCGTCAAATAGCTGACAGCCATACAAGACCCCTGAAATTTCCTAACCCAGCCGGCTCATGGGGAAGCCAGATGGAAACGAATCAACCTCGAAAAAGGCATTTCAAAAGGCGCAAAGAGAGTCTGCCCCCTTCTCGCCTTCGTTAAGCTACTGTTAACGGAGCGCCGCGGTGCGTGCAAGATCAGAATTTAATTCCCGCCAACTTAAATCTCAGGCAACATCATATTGTGGTTAACTTCGATTTGGCTGATCACCCCGAGCACGAAACGGCAAGCTCGCCTAACCCGAAGCCCGCATGGTGTCATTGAGGCGGCCGGCAGCGGTCTAAGCGTGCGGAGAACATCGGGGGGCCGTGGTCGCGGGCTCGATTTTGCTGACGCGACAGCCGGCATCCTGCTACGGCTCCCGGAGATCACTAGAAACGAGGCTCGCGGTCTTCGCTGTTCATGAGCACGATCATTACAGTTGCCCAACGCAAAGGTGGCGTCGGCAAAACCACGCTCGCTGTTTGTATCACCGCGGAACTCGCCAGGCGCGGTCACGGCATATCCTTGGTTGATGCAGATCCGCAGCGCTCCGCATCGCTGTGGGCCGAGCCTGGCCAGCTCGAATTTCCCGTTCACGAGATAGGCTTAGGCTTGGATACCATCTCCGTATGGACGCGCGATGTCTTGAGCGTGCAATCCGAGTTGCTCGTCATCGATACCGCGCCAAACGAGCGCGAGATGGGGGCCTCCATCGCGCTGGCCAATCTGATCCTCATCCCCTGCACGGCGTCAGGGCTCGATCTCGAAGCCACTGCCGCAACACTCGCGATCATTGCAGCAGTGCGCGCCCGTCGCCGTTTGCCCGCACAGGTGATTTTGGTTCCCAATAGGCTTGACGCAAGAACCTTGGAAGGCCGCCAGCTGGTTCAGGAATTGCAGACTTTTGGCGAGATGGTTGCGCCCGCAATTTCAGCACGGTCGGCCTTCGTCCGCTCATTCGCGGTGGGACAATCGGTCGCAAGTTTTGCACCCGATGAACCCGCAGATTTCGAGATTCGCGCGCTTGCCGACACCGTTGAGGATGCTCTCGCCCGCCCCTAAGGACGTCCTTGTGGAAAACACGCAGCAGATTTAATTCGGACGCCCGCTTCAAAATTTCTCGCGAAACTCGAAGCGAAAATCCTTCTGCGAGGGCATCGTACCAAGGATGGCCTCTTTGCGGCCATAACCGGGAACCGCGGCCTGGGTGCACGCGGTGCTCTTGAAATAACAAACCTGGATTTGGATCGCTTTCGGACAATTGTTCTCGGCGCTGATGACATGGTCAAAAAGGTTGGGGCTGGTTGCAAACGGTCGCGCGAATCCCCCAACGCTGAGACACGGCTTCCCACTGAAATCACGGTGGCGGAGAATCTCGGTGTTGCCGCTGCTGCTGATCTTGGGCTGCGGCACCTCACGCGGCCGGTAGGTTCCGCCCACCTCGGGTCTCGTGCCAAGGCCCGTCAGCGGATCCGTTGTCCGTTGAGCCGCCGCCGGCGATACGAACAGCAAGATTGCAATCGCAGCAGAAACAATGAGCGTCTGTTGCAACCATTGGAGACGATACATGCAAGGGCCTATGTGCGCCATGGAATTGACAAACTGTGAGATTGCGAACGGTAAATAAACAGTTAAAGTGGCTGAAGCGTTTAGTTCATCTTTGATCTGTCGAGATTTGATAATTATTTGTTAGGGTGCGTCGGGGATGCGTCACGAAGTCGGAATGGGCGAGCATGCGTCCGGTCGCCGAGCGCCTCCGCTGCACCGCGAAGATCATCCGTCGCACAGCGTGCCCGATACTCGGACCGATCAAACAGCCGCACCCTCCACCGAGTTGATGTCCTCGCCGCGCCGGCCACGGCGCAAATCAGTTTGGCGGTTGGATCTGGGGCTGCAACCCGGCGCGCGGGTGGCATTCCGACTGTTGAGCCTCGAGTTCTTGACGGTCACGGCGGCCGCCTATCTGGCAAGCAAGCTTTATCACCACGCTGTTGTCCCCGACGCCACCGCCGCCACCCGCTATTTCCCGGCAGCCCTCCTGCTCGCGACACTCTATTGCGTGAGCACGCTTTGGCTCGGGGACCCAGCCCATCTGCTGGCTTTCCGCCGCCGGCAATTGCTCTGGAACGCCGTCCGCGCCACCGTCCTGTCGTTCTGCTTTTTGTTGAGCGGAATGTTTCTCCTCAAGACGTCCGTGGAATATTCACGCGGCGCATTTTTCGCGCAACTGGTGACCGTGTGCCTTGCCACGTTGGCACTGCGTGGCATCCTGATTCGGCGTCAGGAGCGCGCGCTCGGCCAAGGACGCCTGGCCCTGCGCCGCGCCTTTCTGATCGGCGATCCTGCCGCCTCCAGTGCATTGTCAAAGCGCCTTGGCGCAAACGGGGTCGTCACCATTGCTCGATTCCCGCTCTCAAGCCTAGATGCCGATCAACCCGCCTCCATGACACGAAAGCTGATTGAGGCCTGCCGCTCATTGGCCGTGGATGAGATTTTCGTTCTGCCCAAACCAAGCGAGCTTGAAAGCATAAGGCCCGTGCTTGACCAGCTGTCGCAGCTGCCAGTCGCGGTCCACGTCATGGTGCCGGGACTGGATGGGCTGCTGTCGTCATCAGAGATTTCCGCGTTCGGCGACGTCGCAACCATGAAGGTGCAGGGTGAGCCGCTATCCGCCGCTGACGAGCTTCTCAAGCGAGGTTTCGACGTCGTTGTCAGCGCATTGCTGTTGGTAACGTTAGCTCCGCTTATGTTGATGATTGGAGCCCTTGTTAAATTGACGAGCCCAGGTCCCGCCCTGTTTCGTCAGGTCCGTCACGGCTTCAACAATAAAGCCATCACTGTGTTGAAGTTTCGCACCATGCAGGTGCGCACGGATGACAAGAGCGAGGATTTCCGCCAAGCAACGCGTAACGACGACCGGGTGACGTGGGTTGGGGCAAGGTTGAGAGCGACCAGCATTGATGAGTTGCCACAGCTCTTCAACGTGCTGCGCGGCGAGATGTCCCTGGTCGGTCCAAGGCCGCACGCCCTTGCCCATAACAACATGTTCGAGGACCGCATCCCGCCTCTATCGCGACGTCACAACGTCAAACCCGGCATCACCGGTTGGGCTCAGGTCAACAGGCTCAGAGGGGAAACCGACACGCTGGATAAAATGCAACGGCGCATCGACCACGATCTGTTCTATGTCGACAATTGGTCGTTTTACTTCGACCTTAAAATCATGTTCCTGACCGCCCTGTTGCTCTTCTCCAGGAAGAACCACCAAAACAGCTATTGATTTTTTTTTGGGGGGGCTTGATTTGGGTCGGTCGGTTCAGCCACCGGTAAGGGCAGCGAATACCACATTGCGCGCCCCCTCTCACAGCTTGCGAGCCACCGCCGTGAGGTTTTGGCTGTAGATTCCAGCTGCGGTTTCGCCCGTCTCGACCGCGATGAAGAAGCGCAACACCAGGCGCAGCAGCTTCCAAAACATCCGGCGGACTGCGCTCTTGAGCCCATGCACCACCGGCTCATCTTCAAAGCACGCGACCTGCCCAAATCCGCCGGCGCGCAGCACAGCTCCGAGCGATTGATGCGTGAACGCAAGTTCATGAGTGAAATCACCGTAGCGGATTCGGCCAAAAAACGGGGATTCGGCGTTCGGCGCATGGATGATCCAGCGCCCATTTGGCTTGAGCACCCGCCTCACCTCGGCGACCAGGCGAAGCAAATCCTGTTTCTTAAGGTGCTCAATCACATCGTAAGTCACGACCACATCGAGAACATCGGCCGCGGTCTGTTCGATTTCGGCGAACAGATCCCCTTGGCGGACTTCGGTAATCCCAAGACGATGCGCAATCGCGACTTGTTCCGCCGACCCATCGACGCCCGACAGCTGAACGTAGCCCTCGCGGCGGGCGGCAAGCAGCAGCACTCCATATCCGCAACCGAGATCAAGAATAAACGCGTGCCGATCAGCCGGGAAGAACCTGCGCACTAGATCACGCAAGATGACTAAGCGTGGCGTAAGATCGCTTTCGGTGACCGGGGCCCGCCCGAAACCTCCGGAGGAGACATAGCGCTCATACATAAATTGGTTGGCGTCTTCATCATTTGGCAGGCCTGACATCAAGATGCTCGTTCTATATGCTGCCGGTGCAAAGGACAGCTCGGGGTGGCAGTTGCGTTCGGCAATGCCGTTTCAAATCATCACAAAATAAAAATCCATTATGTTTCACAAGCCGTTTAAGCGATGAGATGCTTGGCCTGTTCGGGAGACTCATCGTGAACCGCCCCGGCCGCCCAGCGGGGCGCGCAGATGGTGCTGGATCCGTCTGACCAAACCCGAGACATTTGCAGCTTCGCGCGCGATTGCACTTAACGGAAGACCAAGCCAGCGGTTAAGGCAGATCCATAGCACGACCGCAATCGCAACCTCGCCGCAAATGGGGCCGATCAACATTCCGTAAATCTTGAAATTCGGAACTAGCGCTGAGCCGAGCACCAGCGATGCAAGCGAGACGGCCAGCACCAAAACCGACACGACGCGCATGGCATTGACGCTAATCAGGACCTGCGCTGCGATCCGGCCCGGCAGACTAGCCGCAGACATGATAAGGAAAAGCGCCATCACCGGGTGGTGAAAGGCCACCCGTGAATGGGTCCACCAGTCGAAGATGACCGGGCCAAGCACCATTAGGAATGAAGTAACCGCGATCAAGACGAGCGTAGATAGTTGTACGATCACCGCGGTGAGGCGAACGACCTGTTGCGGCTCGCCGCGTCCGGCCGAATGGCTGATTTCGACGCCGACCGGCGCCATCAACATGAAGAAGAGCTGATCGACAAGCCGCATTGCGGTCGCATACACGGCATACACCGCGACCGCCGGTCCTCCCATCAAGGTGCCAAGCACGAGCCGCGGTCCTTGAACCAGAACGCCTTGGGTCGCCAGGTTGAAACAGGCGAACCCCAGCGCGGGTTTGAGCTGATCGCGAAAGAAGCGTCCATCCATAACGCGGAAATCCAGGCGCGCCCAGGGTGCCGCTGAGCGGGCAAGACAAACGATGATGATGAGGTCAACCAGGGCGACAGCCGCCATGATGGCCGCAAGGTACACCGGACGGACGCCGAGGACGCCGACGGAGTAGATCGACGCGCCGAGTTCAACAAACTTTACACCTGCGGCAATGTTATAAGCAGCACCATAGCGTCCCGCCGAAAAGAGCACCCCGGCCATGAAGCCGCGAAGCGTCTCGCAACAAAGTTGCAGCGCGCCGAGCGCCAGTATGAGCATGACCGCGCCTGACGAGAATTCCGCTAGATTGAACCAGTCGACGAGCGGCAGCGAAGCTGCCAGGGCCAGGATTGCGGCGAGCAGGATCGGAAACGGGCCAAGAGCTAGGTTGCAGGACATCTGAAAGCAGCGTTGCGCGCGCACCTGATCGCCAGCGGCAACCAGCATGATGAGCTCGTTCGTCGCGGCGGCCACGAGGCCAAGATTGGCATAGGCTAGATAGGAGACGAGCGCGTTGATCGTCATCCACTGGCCGTAACCTTCAAGCCCCCATGTCGCAATGAGCACAGGAATCAGCGCCACGGTGTTGAGCGCTACGGCAACACGCCAAACCCCTTGCCCCACAAGGCCAATCGCAAGCCGCTCGATCAGGGCCGGCATGGATAAAATCCGGCGCAAGCGCGACGAGTATAGTAACGGTCAATATTCATCTTGCCTTGCCTTGCGCTGCAGGTCCCGTCTTGCCCTTCAACATGCGCTTGACCACCGAACTGTCTCTCTAATGGAGAAATCGGGCCAGTTCGCCCTTGGTAGGTCTTTTACGTTAATTTTCGATCGCTCAGCGCAAGTGACCGCCGCCCACCTTTTCGGCCCGATTCGGGCTACAACACCGCCGTTGACCTTCAGGCCGAAAGCTCCGCAATCCTGCAATGAGCCATTCTGCACGCATTCTCCTGGTCGGAAATTACGCCCCGGATCGCCAGTTTTCGATGCTGCGCTATACATCCTGGCTCGCCGCGGCCTTACGGCGCCAGGGGTTCGAGGTCGACCTTATCGCGCCCTCGGTTCGCCTCGCGAAACTAGCCTCCGGCCAAGGCCCAGCCCGCAAATGGCTGGGCTTCGTGGACAAGTTTTTCCTTTTCGCGGCCGAGCTCAAGGTGCGGGCTTCACGCTACGATTTGGTCCACATCGCAGACCACTCGAATGCGCCATACTTGCTGTTGCTTGGCTCGACGCCATCGAGCATCACTTGCCACGACCTCATCCCGATCAAGGTCCTGTCCGGCGAGGTCGAAGGCCAGCGCCTACCCTCAACAGGACGCTATCTCCAGCGGCTCATCCGCCTGTCCCTTCATCACGTCGCCAACATTGCCTTTGTCTCCGCGCCGACGCAGGCCGATTTCGTGCGCCTGATCGGGCCCCCCAGAGGGACCAGTGATGTCATTCCCAACCCGGTCATAGGGTTCGGCGGTATGGATCAGGACCGCGCGCTCGAGCTCTTGCGGCAGGCGGATTTGCCCGTTGACCGTCCGTTTCTGCTCCATGTTGGAAGCAATATCTGGTACAAGAATCGAGGCGGCGCGGTCGAGTTGTTCGGTCTTCTGCGCGATCATCCCGAGTGGGAGCCGTCGCTTCGCGACGCGTTGATGGTCTGCGTAGGACCGCCGCTTCCCGAAGACGCCACGCGAATAGCCTCGAATTGGCAGCGGAACTTGATTGTCTTGAGCGAGGCATCGAACGAATTGATCGAGGCTCTGTATATGCGGGCCGAGGCCTTGCTTTACCCATCTTATGAAGAAGGGTTCGGCTGGCCGATCATCGAAGCTCAGGCTTGCGGCTGCCCGGTGATCACCACCGACAAGGAGCCCATGCGAAGCATCGCAGGACCAGCCGCTCTCTTGATCGATCCTCACCAACCGCAAGAATCAGCAGCCACGATTGCGAGAAACTGGGCCTGGCTGACCTCACAATCCGAAGCCGCGCGCAGTCACGCTGGATCCTTTTCGGAGGATGTTGCCGCAGCGCGCTACGCCACGTTCCTGGTCAAGGTGCTGGCTGAGCGCAAGGATCGCATGCCGTGAATTGGCTTTTGACAATCCCCCGTTTCGGAACGGCCTTGCTGCTCAGCGGCCTTGTCCTTCTGCTGTGGCCTAATCTGACGCTGTTTGTAGCTGTAGCCTTCTGCGGTTTGATCATTGGCCTCGCGACGCTTTACGCCGCAATCGACGATCGCAAGGCCATGCGCATCTCCTGGATCCTCACCACCTCGCTGCTGTTTGCCTATGACGGCGGTTCTGTGTCGACCTATCTCAGCGCGCCATCGGCTCCGGAATTTGCCATCATGGTGAAGGATCGTCCGATCGAGCTGATTTCATCGACGCTGGCTTTGGTCAACATCATCTGCGGCCTGCTCCTGATCGTAGGACAGCTCGAGAGCCCCGTCGTGACCAGGACAGCGGAAGCGACCGAAGACAGCTGGTTTTCCTTCGCTTTGGCGACCTTCGGGCTCATATTGATCGTTGCTGCTTATCTCGCTGGCGACCTCGGCTACATGGGTATTCAGATCGACGAAGCCGGTCGCATCACGGTCCTTGGTGCGGCGGCCGCGCTGTTTCAGGGGCCACTCGCCGGGATCGCTGGCTTCATGCTGGCGCGCAGCCGGCGGCGCACGATGACAGCGTTTTATGCGGCGGTCGTCTTGATGGTCGTCCTGGCGGCCGTCCCGACCGGCCGACGGCCGATCGTGTTGATCTTGATTGTTGCCACCATGGGGTTTTCGTTGGGCGGCGGGTTGCAACGGCTCTCTTTGTCTCGAAAACTGCTGGGTGTTGCCTGCGGCGGGGCCGTTGCCTACGTCATGAGTTCGTATTTCTTTGCTCTGCGGCTTGCAGGATGGGAGCTGGGCACCGATGCCACTCTGGCTGACCAGATGAGCCTGGGCCTGGAATTTCTGGTCTCCCCCTCGCTGCAGGATCGTTTTACAACGCTGTTCTACGAAAACGTTCGAGAGCGGACGTTTCTCCTGGGCTACCTTGCCGATTTGATGGAGGCCGTATCCAACTCCGCTCCGCTTTACGGGGAGGCGCTGCTCTACTACGTGCGACTGTGCATCCCTTCAGCACTCGACCCCGGCAAGGACCAAATCATCGCCTTGCAGATGGTCGAGGCCCTGGCGCATCCGAAGCTTGGATTGCCTGTGATCGATCAGGCCAACACGATTCTAACGGACGGGATGACTGATTTTGGAGTTATTGGTGCCGGGCTTTACGCGCTCGTGATGCTCGCCCTGTTGCGGGGTGCCATCTTTCTGATTCAGAAATTCCCGGCTCCGATCACCGTCATGTTCGGCACTTTTGCCATCATCCATCTGGCGCTCAAGCCAGAACTCACACTGGACGAATATCTTGTGCCCTTGCGCAATCTCGCAGCGATCGTCCCAGTGATGTGGCTCATTGAGGCGATGACAGGAATGGCCTTCTTACGACGCTTGGCGCATCGACAGGATGAACAGCGGCATCCAGTGATTTGACTGCGGATCGTGCACCGGGCGTCGTGGCACCTAGCGCGGTTGGTGCCGTGGTGATTCGGCGATAGGCCATACCGCTGATCTGCTGACGACGAAGCTTTCGAGGACCGTTGATCAGATAGTATTTGATGGCATCCGCAAGGTGGCCCCGTTGAGCCCTGCTGGTAAGCAACGCACGGAAGCCGCCATTGCTCGCCCGTTTGCCGTCAGCCCTGACCGCTGCAGCCGAGGTAAGGCATACCCGCATGCCCGCATTCCATGTTGCACGACCAAGCTCGACATCGGACATGAAGAGAAAATATCTCTCGTCCAGCCCGCCGATCCGATCCCAGAGCGTCCTGCGAACAAGGACGCATGATGACTGCACCCAATCGACTTCGGTCGAAACCGCTGAGCCGTCGGTCAGTGATTCATTCAGATAGAGTTCACTCCCGCTCTGCGGACTCAAGCGTCGCTTGACCTGTTCGGTCAGGGTCGGAAATGTTCTTGCGATCTCGACCGGGGCGCCATCATCACTGAATTGCAGAGGGGCCAGAACGCCGATCGAAGGGTCAGCGTCTGCCATTGCGATGAGGCGCTCAAGCGCATGGGGCTGATCCCACACCACGTCAGGATTGCACAGGACGACATAGCGTGAGGAGGGTAGAGCGGCAACGCCGAGGTTACAGCCCCTTGTATAACCGATATTTCCGCCAGGCTCGACAAGCAGAAATGCACCTTCCGGCGCGTCCTTGGACAAAGCGCGCCGCTCGCGCTCGTCCATCGAATTGTCTACCACCGCAACGGCAAGCGTCCTGGCAATCGTCTGACGATGAAGCGACCTGATTCCCTCCAGCAAGCGCTGCGCCTTGAAGTGATTGACGATGACCACAGCGGCGGCCGGCCTGACGTGATGCGAAGCGGCCGCCATTCTAACTCCCCCCGGTCCACATCGTCGGTCCAACTCCAAGCTCGCGTGCGAACTCGCGCGCCAAATGATCGTTCGTAATAATTGTCACCGGCCGCATGCGCCACTGGTTAGCCGCCGCGGAAAGGTCGGTCCAATCCTTCACTGCCACAGCAAACGCTGTGAGAATATCTGTCTTATTTCCATCCCCTAAATTTATAATGCACCGGCGGTCGGAAATAAATTCCAATGCGCCTAGTTTGTTAGTAACCATAACGGGCTTGCCATGCCATAGCGCCTCGAGCGGCGTAAGCCCGAAAGACTCAAAACGCGTCGGGCAAACGAAGTAATCGATGTCCTCGTAGAATTCTTCCCGATCGGTCACTCTCAGGGCCCCCCGGAAAAAAATACGCCCCGGCGCCGCGGCAACCTCCTGCGCGACCTTATTCTGATACCTTTCGGAGCCTGGGCGTGCCGCGCCCGCAACATGGAGCTCGGCGGGCGGAGCGTCATCTGTGGCCTGCCAGGCCACAAAAGCACGTGTGAGTTCCGCTAGGCCTTTTCGTGGGGCTATTTCGGCCAGGAAACCGAATCGAATGGGCCCGGGGCGGCGCGTTTGGGAACCGGCCAATGCGGGGCCAATGAATGGCTCCGGCAGGACAATCGACTTACTCCGAAATAAACCTGCCAGAAGCGAACTCTGAGCCTCCAACTGCGACGAGAAAATAATCCGTTGGCTCATCGCCAGTAAACTCAATTCAATCGACGCCAAGTAGGGGAATTTCTTGATATCCCGAGGGCGTTTAAATTCGGCGCGGGCGAGATTTCCCTTAGGGGTGTAGACAAGTCGCAGGCCCTTCCGGCGAGCCCGTGCTGCAATCCACCAGCCGATCGGGTTCCAGGCACCGGCAATGAACACGCAAGTGTAGCTACCAAGGTCGAGGCCCATCAGATCGCCGAGGGCGGGTCTCGACTTCAAAACATTTTGTGCGGGAAGCCGATCCAGGCATCCGGCGGCTTCGACCAGGCCATCCTTGCTCAAGATGTCCAATTGCACGCCGAGCTTTTCGAGCTCGCGTGCAAGCAGCAGCAGGCTCTCGGGGATCCCGCCGAACCCCAGGCAAAACCTGTGGGCTACTGTCAAAACCCGTGGCCGCGTAGGGCTGCTGACCGTCAACGCCTCCATGGACGATCGTCTTCCCGATCGATGCCCGGCACTGCGACCGAAGGCAGCAGCGCGCCTAGCGCCTTGGCAAAGCGTTCACGGCTCGGCTGTGGAACCGCGGCCAAACGGGCGAGAAGGCGGTCGCGCAAGATGGGGTTGGCAGCCGCAAAGATTGCAGCGGTTTCCTCATAAAGGCCGTTCTGCACCAGCATAGTGAATTCGTCCAAAACGGTTTGCGCCAGTGATGAATCAAGGCCCGGCAGCATCGCGAGGGCCACAGGATTGCGCTTGATCGCAATCCATCCCTCGTGTGGTCCCATCAAATATGACGTTCGCAGATAGGCGAGGTTGTCTGTCTTAAAGCCGCCGAACGCATTTTCGAACGAGAACAGCAACAGCCAAAGGTAAGCGTCTGCCGGCGCGCAGTGCAGCGCCGCCTTCACGCTGCCGAGGAGATTTCGCAGTCGCGAGTCGATGAGATCGGCCCGCCCTGCGGCAAACGCTTCCTCGTAGAGGTAGAGGTTCAGCACGGCCAATGAGCGCCTGGTGGAAGCCCTGCAGAAGCCAAAGACGTCGGCGCCTCTCGCATCGCCGATGTAGCTTGTAACGAGCTCGGTTGGAAAGCTTCGACCGGTCAGAATGGCCGCAGCGGTTCGATCGGCGCCTTCGGTTTGCCGAAACATTGGCAGGGTACCCGCAGCCCAACCGGCCAGCAGGCAGCCGCAGCAAGCGACCGCTGCGCGCAGCAGCCCGTTCGATTTGCTTCTAATCAGAATAGCCGTAGCGATTGTAATATTCGTTTCTGTAGTAGTCGTGGTGGCCATATCTCGACATCAGCTTTAGATCGGCCTTGTTCAGCACCACCCCAAGAATGTTCTCCCGCAGGCTGCGCGCGCCGTCCAGCGCATGCCGCACGATATCGATCTTGGTGCGTCCCCACTCGACGACGAAGACATAGGAATCGATGATGTCGGTTGTAGTCCTGACATCGACGACGGGCGCGAGCGGAGATAGATCGACCACTACGTAGTCATAGTTCTTCCGCAGGTCGTCGATCAGCGCCTTCATCGCCTGCGACGCCAGGATTTCGCTCGTATGCGCGGTGCGCGCAGCAACGACGGCGGGCAGGAAGTGCAGACCGGTATTGCCTTCCTGCCACACGACCTGCGAAAGTCCGTCGCGGCCGGCCATGACCTCGATCAAGCCACGGTTCGCATCGGGCGTAAGGCCGCGCGTCAGGGAAGGATTGCGCAGATCGCCATCGACCAGAATCGTTCGGGCTCCGCTCTGCGCCAGGAGCTCGGCGAATGCGGTGGCAACCGTCGACTTGCCCTCGTTCGGGAGCGAAGAGGTGAAGCCGATGACCTTGCCGGTCCCCGAACGTAGCGCAAGGTCAACTGCGACCTTGATTGAGCGGATGGATTCGGCGTAGCGGGAAAATGGCTCGTTGACCACATGCCAGTACAGGCTGCCGTTCAAAGCAATCGCACGGGGGCCGTTGAGCACCGCGGCAACCGGCAGACGTCCCTTTTGCTCTTCGATCTGCGGCAGAATTGCAATGCAATCTGTCTTCAGGACGGCCTTGACATCATCCGTAGTGCGGAAAACGTTCTCCGACAAATCACGGAAGCGTGCAATGGCGAGCCCGAGGAAAAGCCCTGCAAAGGCTGCGATCGGCATCACGAAGCTGAGCTTCGGCGCGCTCGCCTTCAGCGGGCGAGAAGCCTGCGTAATGACCCGCGCCTCGGTGATCGGAAATGACTGCTGCTGCACCGATTCCATGTAACGTTGCAGGAAGTTGTCGTACAGCGCTCGATAGGTCTGCGACGAACTCTCAAGGTCGCGCAACGAAACTTGAGCCTGATTGGTTGCCTGAGACTCCGTTACCGCGAGTGAAAGCTGCTTCTGAACACCAGCTTCACGCTGCGTTGCGATTTCGAGATCGCTTTTGTAGGACTCGGCCAGGCGACGCAGCTCATCCAGGATCGAACTGCGAATGCCTTGCATCTGATTGCGCAGATTGACCGCCGCAAGATGGCCACGGCCATACCGCGCCGACCAATCCGCCTCGCGCGTCGCCAGGTCGAGATATTGCGATCGGAGCTTGCTTACCACTTGATTGTTCAAAGTATCGGCGACCGTCCCATCGACCGTCGATTCCGGCGAGTCCATTTGGAGGACAGCCTGGATACGATCCAATCGCGCCTTGGCCTCCGAGGCCTGGGCTCTGGCGACAACGAGCTGGCTGTTGAGCTCGGCGAGCTGTTGCTCGTTCATCAGGCGACCGCCTGACTCCACGATATTGTTGTTGGCTTTGAACGCGACAACGGCGCGCTCGGCTGCAGACGCTTGATCGCGAAGCTCTTTGATGCGGTCCTGCAACCAGACACTGGCCCGCTTGGTCGCTTTATATTTGGAGTCGAGTTGGTCGACGACGTAAGCCTCCGCGACCGCATTTGCGATCTGCGCGGCGCGATCCGAGGAGAGGGACGTAAAGCTGATCTCGATGATGTAGGTGAGGCCCACGCGGCGTACGGTCAGATGCTTGGAGAACGCTTCAGCTGTCCGTCGCAGGGTTTCGAAGTCAGAGCGACTTGCGTCACCCGTAAACAGCCATGCGACGCCGCCGGAAATCATGCCAAGCAGCCCCGACCTGCCGCCGAATTCCGGATCATCGGTTAGATGAAGATCTTTGATGACGGCGAGCGCGATCGTTTCCGATTTGAGAATTTGAACCTGGCTTTCGACGGCCGCGCTGTCGATTGGAATGTCTCCCACAACCGACTGCTGCTGAAACAGCTGATTTTTGCGGGTATCGATGATCAAAGTGGCCGTCGCCGTATAGCTTGACGGCGTCGCGATCATATAAAGCAGCCCGAAACACAAGCTCGCCGCCACGATGGTCAGGATGAGGCGGTACTGCCGGCGCAGAAAACCGAGAAGACCCTTGACCGCTTCCGTGGACGAGGCGGCCTGATCCGTTGCCGCCCCGGCGTAGGCCACCGCCCGATCAAGACTGGGAAGTACGTTCATGGGTGTCCGCTATTCGAAGAAGGCCCGGCCTGTCGATCGTCGCATGGAGCGGTAGCGATCGATTGACCGCAATCGCGTCTATTGACTGGTACCAGTTGCAAGCAGAGTGGTCGTTCCCGACGTCGTCCCACCGCCGGAGACGCTGGAGGTGTAGCTGAAATTAGCGGTTGGCGTGTTGCCTCCTCCGATGGCTTGAGGCGCACCGGTGCTGCTTGGGGTCCCGGCAAGCGCGCTCGTCTGGCCGCCAACGCCGCCACCACCACCACCACCGGCGCCGCCACCGCCGGTTGCAGCGGTTCCCTGGTCTGGCGCAACGCCCGAATAAGCCAGGAAGACGTCCTGGTCCTTGGTCTTGGCGATCGCCTGCAGGATGTTGTTGGCATAGGCCTGGTCGGTCTTCACGACCACCTTTGCCGCCTGCCCAAGCGCCGAGCCGATTGCCGCCTTTTGGTCTTTGCTGGCGTTGGGGATAAGTCCCATGATCGCGTCAAGGGATTTGGGATCTGCGATCGCAATCTCGCGAAGCTGCGAGATCATGGCCGCGCCTCCGTTTGGAAATTGCTGCAAGATTTGCTGCGGATTGGCGTTGAACTGCTGGACCAGGCCCTGCTGCTGCTGACCCTGCTGAGCGAGCGCGCCCGCCGGCACAACCAAGGTGCAGGATGCCGAGACCGCCAGCGCGACAATCAAGCGTCGCGAACAAAACCGAGCGAAAGAGATCATATTCAACCCCTATTAAATATTATAATACCCATAACATGGCGGCTGGCAGCCCGCCAAGGCAAATGGCCCGTTTGCGCCTTTAGAAATAGCCCATCACCGGGTTAACCTTTACGCCGTCTCGCCCCTCACAACTTCCTTGCCCCGGCCCGAGAGGTCCGTTGAGCGAGCCCCATCCCGACAAGCGTCATGACGGTCACGGCCAGACCGGGCACCTGCAACGAGAAATCGACCATTGAATGCAAGACCGCCATGGCGCCGCAGACAAGGCCGGCAAGCGGAAAGATTGCCCCCTTTTGCCGCCGCAGTGAACCGAACAGCAATGCAAGCAGCGCCAGAATCCAGCCGAATCCCACCAGAGCCGCAAGCGGAATTCCGACCTCGGCGGCAAGTTCGAGGAGCGTGTTATGGGCGCGGTCCCAGATCCCCCAGATCGAAACATCGCCGCTCCGGAAACGCGGAAAGACCGATGCAAAAGTTCCCAAGCCCGTTCCAAAATAGGGATGTTGGGAGATGATTTGCCAGGTCGAAGCATACGCCTCCCATCGCCCTCCACCGCTCAAGCCATATTGACCGAGGCGCTCCCCGACCTGGCCGCCAAGCACAAGGAAAGACAGAGCGGCGCCCCCAAGGACCGGCAAACTCAACCATAATGCGGCCGCCCGGGATCGGATCTCTCGGTTAAAAAGGAACGCGATAGCGGCGCATATTCCGATGAGGGAAATCGAAATTCCGGCTCTCGAGCCCGTCAACATCATCGCGAGAAAACACAGCAGGAAACCTCCACAAGACGCGCTGAGGCTGAAATCCCAAGTCAGATTTGCAATCCGCCATCGGCTTTCCCAGAATACGTGTTGATTGAGCATCTCGCGAAACACGTGCAACGCCCAAAGAACCGAACAAACCCCGAAATAGATCGCCGCCGTATTGCGGTTTGGAAAGGTACTGCTCAACACCGACCGAAAAAGGACCTTCTCCCGCCACAGCACCATTTCTGGCGCGACGATATAGGCCGCGATACCGAAGAAGGCGTAGGCCACCCCTGCCCATGCAATGATCTTGAGCAGGCTTTCGGCATTTTGCCTGTCCATGCAAACCAGGTAGGAACACAACAGCGCGCCACTACAAGCCAAGGTGTTGCCGAGGGCAAAAAATGGCTGCCCCCTCACAGCTGAGAGCGGCGCGCTCGTTTCGCCAAGCAGGGAGGATAATTGGAGCCAAGCCATGTCGGGCAGGCTTTGCAACCACGGATTGGCGCTCAGTTGCTCGTGCAGCACCAAGGCATATCCCGCCCCAACGAGAGCGAGAAAGGCAATGACGCTCCAGTCCCGAGGCGTTCGCAACCGAGGGCGCACACACAGCAGGGCAATCCCCAGACCAGCAACCACGGCGCTGACTGCAATGGGATCGGTCGCGCCGTAGGGAAGAGGCGCAACGGCGATCGTCGCGCCAAGCAGACCGGTTGCAAGCCGGTTGTCTCGCGTACGTTGAACCTGGTTCTTGGCGTCAGACGAGATGCTCACGTCGCCAGCTCGCGATCAGCCACGGGCGGCCCGCCGAGAGCGCAACCTGCATCAAGGCGATGTCTTGATCGCCGTCCGAAGCAGAACAGCATTCTGAGCAGCCACGATCGGATCGTTGACAGTCGCTGTGACCAGTCGGATGAACTGCATCACCTTGGCTGCCTCGACCGACGACGCATTCGAGATAAAAACGACATCCTTCGCCCGCATCTGGAATTTTGTCGCAAGGAAGAAGCCGCTGGGATCGCGGAAATTCACGTTGTAGATGACCGGCACGATATCACCAGGAAACCGCTTGGTATCGACTCCGAGACGCTCTGCGACCTCGCGCATCTCACCGCGATAGAGAAACACTGACGCTGGATCGGCTGAACTATCGTTCAACCCGCCGGCCTTGGCGACACCCTCGGCGAGCGAAATTCGCCATGCGTCGAAATTGAACTGTCCCTGCGAGCCCGACGCGCCGAAGGCGACGAAATTTTGCGGCTCGCGATAGACGTAGATAGTATCGTTAGGTTGCACATTGATATTGTTGGTCGGTTCGTAGACCAATTGCCCGAACGGCACGGTGGTGCGCCGGCCGCCCCGTTCCAGCATGACCCAGGTATCAAATCCCTGTCCTTTCGGGCCGCCAGCTCGGGTAATCGCGTCAAGAATTCGCTCGCCAGCCGCATTGGCTGGAAAACGCGAAGGTGAATTGACCTCACCCAGAACGCTAATCAGCGAGGTGCGCTGATCAATTAGCGTCACCACGGCCTGCGGTTCAATGGCCCTGTTCTTGAGAGCTTCCACGACCGCCTGTTGGACCTCGACGGGCGTCCTTCCCTTCGCGCGGATGTTGCCTGCGTACGGCACAGAAATAAAGCCGTTGTGGTCCACATTCTGGTTCGGAATAGTGACAAAATTACCGGGTCGCACACCGGCTTCCAACGGAATGAACAGTCCGCCGGCCGCCGCCTCAAAGATGGTGACGCTGACGACGTCACCCACTCCGAAACGAATCTCGGTCGGATCGGAGCGGAACGCCCTGGTTGCCTGATTGGACAAGCGCGGCGAAAACGAAGCGAGGACCGCTTCAACGTCGGGGGTTACCTTGACGAGGGCGTAGGGCAGACTTTCCGGGCTTCCGGCTTCCGATGCACGAACCGCATCACCCTGGGGGCCGCTCGCAGGCATCATCGAGCAGCCAGCCGACAAAAATGTCGCCAGTGCAATTAAGCTCAGGCGCGCGATATTCCGGAACTGCATCTAACCTCCAGCCACGATCCTGCCGTATCACGACGGGAGGGGGGAGGGTAGCACCGCAATCGCTAACTATTATTGGTCGCGGAACGTTGATGGCGAGTGTTGCAACCACGCAACATTTAGTCAACTTGCTCAAATCACTTCCGTAATTCAGCAATCAGGCCGGCGTGGATGCTCGAGGGGCGCAAGGATTGCGGTTTTATCCTTAGCGGTCGGTTAACGAAGATCCGGTTCGCCTTCACGCTGCCTCTCTGTCCTAGGGCGGCGGGCGTCTATCGCTCGGCACGCTGGACGGTATTCGTACGATTGAGGCACCTGGCGCGCCACCAACACGAACCGCTATCGGCGGACTCAAGTGCCAATTTTTTTTGCAGTAAGGCGCGTCGCTGTTTGAACCCGGCCCCTTCGAACGCCCGAAGCGCGCACACTCCAAGGAGGTGCGCAAACGAGGCTTAAGCCGCAACCTTTGACCAAAATTGCGGGTTTTGCGGCGACTGCATCCTGACCCACTGATAATTGGTCTTTGACCACGGCCGGACATTCGCGTTGAGATTGTCGACAACGACGTCACCCGAGCGCGTCCTGACCACGAGAATAAGATGATGCTCACCCGAGCCGGTCACGACTTCCGCCAACAGCAAGGCACGCGCCGGCCATCCTCGTTCGAGCAGCGCGTGGCGCTTGGTGACGGCGTAGTCGTTGCAGTCCCCCTGCGAAGGCGCCACGATCCATTCTTCGCCAACAACGCCACGTTCGTTGCGCACAGGGGCAATTGATCGATTGACGTCCGAGTTGATCTTGACGAGATCGGCATAGCGTTCTGCCGTCAGTTTCACACCGCCGCCCCGGAACAAGAGTTGCTTGCCCGTCTTGCAATCCGAGGGATAGCGAAGGCAGAAATTGATATGCGCCATCGGCGGCAGGACAGCGCCGGCGAGTTTAATCCGCTCAAACTGATATTTGAGATTGATCGGTGCACCGATCATTGCTGCTCGCGTATCCTGAACGGACAAAACAGAGGCAAAAAGCAACGCGAAGCAGATCCAGAATTTGCGCAACATCCCGTACTCCCCAAGCATCGTGATCCTTGAGGCAGCAATAACAGCGACAATTTAGAAACGCGTTTGGCTGGACGGTCGGACTTGCCTCAAATTATGCAAGTCTGGACCAGGAGCTCTTAACCAAAGCCGAGAGGCGGAGGCCGATCAGCTGTCGCGCTCGTCCTTATGAGCGATCCCCGGGAGGACGCCGCTTCCAGCTGCAACTTCTCAAGCAATAGATCGGTAACGATCTTGCGGAGCCGTCCGTTCTCGAGGGTTAGCTCTTCAACCAGGCGATGCACATGCGCCGCACTTGGCTGTCCTTCCGGTCCCAAAGCCTCCATTTGGACAGCGCCCTCGCCGCTTCGGAACTCCCCGGGCCGGCGCGGAAGCCTGCGCCAACGATGCAGGGTCATCACACTGACACCGAGCGCCTTGCTGATTTGGACCTGGGAATTGCCTGCCTGAGCCAGCGCATCCGCCTGGTTGAGCTTGACGAATATTTCCTGTCTCGAATGCTTCTTCATCGATTTCGAAGGTCATCGAGCCTGCAGCTTCGAGATGGTGCAGCACCAGCGCTGCGGCGATCAACCCTCAGGGCCAATGCGCTAACCGTAAGGGTATTAAGGGTATAAAGTTAACATATTGGAACCCAAAAAGAAGCGCCCACAAGTTGCAGGAGACAGCTCCTCTTACGCGACAAGTGGCAGTGGTGTGATGGATAGACAGGCCCCTCCTAGCTTGATTTGTCGAAACGCATTTGACAGTTTCGCGTGGTCGGCCGCAGTCCGCGGGCGGCTAAAACCAGGGACATCGGACATCAAATGCGGCGGCGAGATTTACTGGCCGGTGGCCCGGCTTCGCTATTGGCCGCCTCCGATGCAATCGCTCAATCGCCACCGCGCGCATCGGGCACGAGCCCGACACATCAGGTCGATGTCCGACGCGATTTCGGTGCGGTCGGGAACGGTCTGGCTAACGATTGGGCAGCCATCGAGACGGCCGGGCTCTATTTGGAGCGCCTTGGCGGCGGCCGACTTTATTTCCCGACCGGCCGATATCGCCTCCCCGAAATCGCTAAAAACATCACAGTTCGCAGCAATGTCGAATACTACGGAGACGGGCACAGCTCAGTCATCATTGGATCGAACGCCGCCTTCATCAGCCCAGAAGATGCTGCCTTCGGACGGACGGCGTACGACTCCTACAAATACATGCCGATCAGTGACATTGTGGCCGGCGATCAATTCATTGATCTGCGGGATGCTCGCGATGCGGTGAGCTTCAAGCCAGGCGATATCGTCATTGCACGCTCGGTCAATGCGATCGTCACACCCGGCGACATCCTACCCTATTACGTGGAGATGAACCGTGTCGTCGGAGTCGACGGACGACGCCTCTTGCTCGAGGATCCGGTCGATGACGGCTGGAGGGGCTTGATCGTGGCGAACGTCACGAAGCACATCGCGCAAGGTTACAGCATCCATGATTTGCGGATCGAGTGTGACAATGGATATCCGTTCTTCATCCAGGGAAGCTACAAGAGCGTCATTCGAAACTGCTGGACCCGTGGCTATGCCGTCGCTTGCTTCAATGCTTTCACGCGAAGCGCCGCACACGATATTAACGCCACGGTTCTGTGGAATGCAGCTGGAACGTCAGCCTCTTTGTTCGAGGTCGAAACCGGCTCCGTACGCGCCAATTTTCACGACATCGACGTTTACATGGCAGGCTCTTCGAAGCCTGGAACGCAGTTTCCTCTGTTCTACTGCCAGGAATTCTCACGACGAACGTTGATACGAAACATTCGGGTGGCCGCCGCCGGTCTCGACGTTGGCATGGTGTTGCAGATCATGAGCGGAGGCCACCGGCTGGAGAACATCGAGGTCACGGCAAAATCAATCGACAAAGTCCTCGACTATTTCGTACCCGATCCGGGCGAATATCAGCTCGGCCATCTGGGGTTAACGCTTGCCAATACCTCGATCGAAACACTCGATCCTGCGAACGGATTTCACCACGGCTTTGTTCTGCATAACGATCACAACGATGGAGAAGTTCAAAACGTAACGATAAGTCATTGCTCGCTGCGTGGCGCGACAGACCGGAGCGAGCACAATTTGATATGGTTCTACAAGGGCGTTCAAAGGAATGTTATGCTCGACGGCGTCAGTGGGCCCGGATGCGTAACGATGGATCCACCTCCAGACAAGCCCTATCAGTTTCATGGCGTCGTTCTACGGAATTGCGATTATACTCACATAGCGTCGCAAGCCCTGCTGGACCAAAGTCGGTTTGTTGCCTGCGCGCGAACTTTTGGCCGATTGCCCACAATAAGGCGGTTGTCCGAGTCGCCTTGGTCGAGCCCTGTAGCAACACCGGAGCTCGTGATGACCATTCCGCCCGATCCCTCGATCTGTAGAGGCGATGCGATCCTAATCGAGTTGTCCGGCTGGTACGCCCCCCTGCCGTTCCCGGCGTATGTCCAGGTTAAGGCAATGGGAACCGTCGTCGCCACGCTCGCCCTAACACCTCACGAATATCAGGACATCCGGTTGATGCTCAAACTTGAGTTCGTTGGCACGAGGTTTCTCAAGCCAGACAGGTACGTCATCCGTGGACCTATTATGATCAACAACAGAATGCTTTCCAACTGGAGTTACGTCGCGGGTTCGCTCGCTACACAGGAGCCGAACGCAATCGAACTTCTCGCTTGGATTGAAAAGCCGACGCGGTCAGGGGCCGCACTCAACGTGGGACACGCCAACATCACGTTTCGAGCGATTGAAGCAGCGGTCTGAGCCGCACCGGGTCGCCGCCCTAACCATGAATTTCATTGGCGACGGTTTGTGCCGAGAGAACAGGGCGATCGCACGCAGCACCCCCATCGGTGCGCGGTCCAAGGCGAAGATTCCGTTGGTCGGCCCCATTGGCGCCGACAGTGCGCAAGATGATCGGAAGGGCATTGCCGGACCTCACCTTCGTGAGCTTGCAGTCGATTTAGGAGGCGATCAGCCGCGCTACTTGTTAGCAATCAGCAGTCGTCTTCAAACTGGACCTCGACCAGCCTGGGGCTGCGGCCGATCGCCTCTACAATCGCGTTGGGCGGGGGTGATTGAGCAGCCTAAGCGCCTCTCAGCCGGTGTCCCCTTCCGGCATTGTAGGGACCTTAGTAGGCAAGGAATCGCCGGGGCCCCCCGTTACTTCCCCTAAACTGTCACGCGTTAATCTCGAAAAGTAACGCGTTAATCCGGTTCGATGGACCTCGAAAAAGTTCTCCGTCGGATCGCCAAGGCCGGTCGCTCGCTACAAATTCGAGACAGTGGCCATGGGCACATCCGCGGCTCCCCCCTGGTCTTGCGTCGTAGTGTA
Organism: Bradyrhizobium sp. Kon58; assembly: GCF_055807455.1. Taxonomy (NCBI): domain Bacteria; kingdom Pseudomonadati; phylum Pseudomonadota; class Alphaproteobacteria; order Hyphomicrobiales; family Nitrobacteraceae; genus Bradyrhizobium; species Bradyrhizobium sp. Kon58. The sequence continues at coordinate 134,650 of NZ_JBVVOT010000012.1, read as the reverse complement.
ACGCCATAATCGAATTATTCAATTTCAGGGGCGCGCCTAAAGTCATGGACTCGAGGAGTTTTTGCCAGAAACCTGTTCCTTCACTGTAACACCATAATCTTCATTAGTAACGCTATACTCTTATTTTATCCCACGAACGAATAGAAGTGAATCGCGAAACTCCGGTGCTGTAACTACTTAATCCGCAATTGTAACGCGAAAATCGCGAGAATCACACGGTCACTCACGGCCAACCTACCGGCAAGCGACGGACACGATTCACCAGGCCATCAGTGGCGGCTGTCGAGGCCGCATTCCCGCGCAAGTGCGGAGCTTCGGAAAGCGGAAGCGCCGTTCAGCCGTACTCGACCGAAAGGAAGCCATAGTCGAAGTGCGGCGAAGAGATAGGGATCGGCCGCTACGGGTTGACGGCGACTGCCACTCATCGTCAACCGACAGTAGCGGATCCTGACCGCGCCGCTTTCGCTGATCCTATCACCGGACGGCCGGCCCCCACGGTTTCAAATCTACGACCAGGTGGTCCTATTTCGGCTCGAACCCTAGTCCACACAGCAAATCTCGGCCGTGATGCCGGCGCACTCCATTTGGCGCAGACGGCTCAGTTGATTGCGGCGCATAGCGTCCGCTTTCGCCTTTGACCTCGAAAGGACACCTTGCCGTCGCGAACGTGTAACAGATCGGAGACGCCGTCCCGGATGAAGTCTTCGCACATCGCCCGAACAATCTCGGCCAAGCCGTCCGCGCCAGTGCCTTTGAGCAAGGCACCCGAGTTCGCAAGTATCCGGGTCCTTCCTGTCGCCGAACAACAGCGGATAGTATCTGGTCGCGCGGCAGCTTTCTTCCGATGTGCGGCCCACACGTGGGGAAGCCCTCAATATCTCTTAGTGATCAGCGAGGTCCGCCAGAGCACGCAACAACCATCCAGTTGCGGCCCTGGAGATTCGACGCGGCATTCCAGCGCCGACTGCTCGGACGCCAGATCCGACGGTTCGTCGTCAAGACCCATCGCAATTCAGCTGGATCGCGACGGGCCACCACAGATGATTCCGCGCTCTAGTTGATTTTGCGAAGCGAGCCCTTGTCGAGCAGCTTTGAGCGCAACTCCGTCTCGGCGTTCTCGACACGCTCTCTCAATTTCAACAATTCTCGATATTGTATTTCGAGAGAATCTTGCGCGGATTGAGTTTCTGGCGCGCGATAGTTCGTTACACAGCTCGAAGAATATCTGATCATGAACTTGTTGCCTGCCCAATTGACGCAAGTAGTTGAGTTGCGGAAGGTCGCTAAAGACGTTTGCCAATAGTTGATAGATGGCCGGAATTGCATAAGGCGGCAAGCCATCCCGCTTATTAAGATTGACGCCTACGCAAAAGCTTAAATCTGGAACCTCGCGTACTCCAGGGCCGTCACGGGCGATGGGACTTGTCGGTCTCCGGGCGTTTCCGACGCGCGCCGCTACGGCTTATCGCTGTAGCGGATGAGGCGAGAGCCTCCCTTTTCCATGCGCTTCACTTGCTTAGAAGTCGAACAACTCCCGCCGTCGCGGCTCCTGCGGATTTCGTACGGCTGATTGCATAGAAACTTCCCTGAGTACCGCTCAGGCGCTGCGGCGCACATAGTAAATACCTGTGGGTAGAGCGATATATTCCCTCGCCGCGCGACTTCTTATCCCATGATTTGCGAATCACCGGATTAAGGGGTTCGCCATGGAGGTATGTGACTTTCAATCGATGTCCGTCGATGAGCTATGGATTATTCATCAGGAGTTGACGAAGAAGCTTGCTCGGATGATCGAGGCGGAAAAGTTCAAGCTTGAGCAAAGGCTTCGCGCGATTGAAGAAACCAACGAGGCCTGGCGACCCGATCGCGAGCGCCGCCCATATCCCGCCGTGCTGCCCAAATATCGAAACCCGAATAATCCGAACGAGGTATGGTCAGGACGGGGGAGGCAACCGCGCTGGATAGCTGCCAAGCTCCAGGCTGGGGCGCATCTCGAGGAATTTTTGATTTCGGAGGCTCGCGGAACGGACTCCTCCAAAAATATTTGATGTCGACCATTTGATCTCGTCGCTAAGGAGCGATGTCGCAATGCCGTACGTCCTTGATGGTTCGACCGAGTTTTTCGAGGCAATTGCGGCGCCCGCCGACCTAGGCTGCCTGGGCCAGCCAATGGCGACTTTCCCACGATAGGAAAGATCGCAGGACCGGACATTTCCCCCACGCGACGTTTGCGACGATTGGTCCCGGTCCAAACTTCCGTTCCTGTGAGCCGATTAAATCACGGTTAGGATTGGCGTGCTCATTCTGGCCGAGTGCATTTTTTTCGGCGCGAGGCCATGACGTATTTAATCGCCACTTATCCAATCGCTTTCCTGTGGTCCGCCTTCGTCGCTGGCGTGTTTGTCGGCTACGCCATTCGTGCACTTATTTCCATGCAGCGGCGAAGAATTGCCCGCACGAGAAGGTACGATCTCTCCGAAGATTGATCAAGATTCCAAGCAATCGTCGTATGCGCGGTGAGAGGAACCCGGTCGCGCAGCCCCTGCCCTGGTGCATTGCGGTCCCAAGTTTGCCGACAAAACCTTCAGAACGCTCGTAAGCAGCCGCAGGATCGATTAAGCCGCTCCACGCGAAAGGCGCAGCCGCCCTCAAGCGAGAATAACTTGCGAGTGCACGGCATCACCGGTTGATGGTGCCGCCTTTCACGACGCGTTTGGTCGACCGAGTCCGCGGGCGCTCGGCCTTCGCAGAGCTCAGTGGACCAAACACGGTGACGGCCACCCGGGGAGCGCTCCCCGACGGCCTTCCTCTATTCACTGGCTGCTGGAGTGCAAGAGATCCGGCTCGGATGGCGTTATCTCGGTCGAAGCCCGCGCGTCAGCGCGGACTGAGTGGAACGAATTCGTTCCACTCTCCCTCAGGACCCGTTCGCCGTTTAAAGACGAGAAATCCTTTGCTCGTCGACACGATGTCGCCCGGCTCCAGCGTCGTGTCGTTCATGGCTCGCTCCAGGGCGCGCTCTGCGGCTATTTTCGCCAGATCCTGTTCGGCGGGAGCTCGTAACCCGAGGCGTCGCTCGCGACGTTCGGCGGCAATCCGTCTACGAGCTTCCTCGATCTGTATCTTCCATTCTTCACGCGACATTTCAGTCGACGTCTCGCCCACTGGCTCCTCCGTCGCCGACCCGGCCGGTTGTTCTGCAAGACACGCCGTCGCGCTCACCGCAAACGACAGAGTTGTCGTCCCAACTTGCACCCAGTGGCGAAAAAACATGTCGTCGGCCCGAGCTTGGCTCCGCGCGCAGAGGCGGTCATCACCGGTTTCAGCCACCAGTCGGACAAACGCCTAGGATCAGCAATCGCAAGAGCGGGAGGCCTGCAATTTACACTGCTGCCCGAAAGCGAGCAATGAAAACGACGCTTTGATCAGGACGACGAGCGGTCAACTGCCCGACTGGCTGAAATAGCCGGGAAAACGCGTCAGCATTGCGGATCTGACGAATTTCAAATGCGAGACGGACGCGTCAAGTTCCTTGAGCCGCCTCTGACCATTGGAGATTTCGGCGCCAAAAAGGTCCTGATGATGATTGTCCAGCGCTTCCCGCTCTAGATATTCATCGTCGCCATTGCCGAAGGTCACGGCCGCACGCGCGAGCGCATCTTCCACGCGACTGCTCAGCCCCGCTTGCTCGTTTTCGGCAGCCTGCAGAGCGACGTCAATCGCCGTCATGATCGAAGCAACACGCTCGCGATCGGTCTGCGCATCACGTTCGGCCGAACGCGCTTGGAAGCGCTTGTTCTGCGCGAGCGGATTGTTCGTTCGGGCTTTCAGAAGACGATGGAACATCTGGCATATCCTGTTTGTGCCCTTGGGCCCAAGGATCGACCCGCCATGGTTAAAAAAGGGCTAAACTGGAAACCGCTTCAGTGCGGCTTCGCGCGATCCAGATGCGCCAGGCATCTTCATGCTTGGTATAGAGTTCCGACCATCGATCGACGTTCACGCAGGTCGAACCGCTGCCACCTATCGCGCTCCCTTCCTCCGCCCGCGACGGAGGATCGTCGAGCATTTCGAATTCTGCGGTTTCCGCGCGCGAGAGGCCGATGAGGACGCGATGTCCATCAGCATTGACAAAATACCGTCGCGGTCCAGCGTTCCAATGAACCAGCATTTTGGCTCCTCAAGGCACCGGCTTCCAAAAACTCGGGCCCAGAATTCGCCTTGACGAACCACACGACCCAACGTGACCAGCACTTCAAATGATCGAAGCCGTACTAAACTGACAATATGCAGAATTATTAGGCGTCCGGCGAAGCTGCTGCAAGCGTGGTGATCACTCAAGGTAACTTGGAAGCCGTACCGCCAGAGCCAAGCGTTAACAGAAAGAGTTGACGGGCCCGGCGGCCACAACGAGGGACACCGGCGCTCCTGCATGCGTCGGTAACGTCAGAGCTCGTTCACTCACGATCCTGCGCATCGACGCGCCTCACATTTCCGCCTGTCTCGCGTTCCCTTCGATCGCGCGCTCTCATTCCACTCGATTGGCCGGGTCGATGACGCGGAATGAACGCCGCCGTTTGCCCTGGAGCCGCAGAAAAGGCGGCGGCCAATTACTGCCGTTGCGGGAAGCACTACCTAGCGCGGCTTTCCTCGCGCTTCCAGCGCCGATTGTCGCAGACCATGCAACTGCTCCGACGGCTCCGTACCACGCGGCTCGTCCATGGAGATTGCATCGAGGCCCGCGGCATAAACGCGCCAGCCGTTTGGCTCCGTCGAAGTCAGATGCAGGACGCTCGACGAACCTCGACTTTTGTCGTCATTCGCTTCGGGATCCACATCCGTATATCCACGGACGAACGCGACGCGCACGCTGCAGGTAAGGTTGAGCGGTTAGCTTAATACACGGTGTTGCTTGCGAGATTTCGCCGATCGCATATTCATTTTCGCACCGGGCTTCCCCAAGGCCTGGCCCCACCCAAGCAAAGCCGTCGAGCGAATCTGGGTCGCTTGGCGGCTTTTTCGTCTTATTTTGTGAATGAGGATTCTTTGAGTATGGCGCGCAAGCCCTGGTCGTTCAAGGAAGACCGCAAGTTGATGGAACTGGCCAAGTCTTCAGTCTCTTTGGAAGAAGCCGCGAAACAGCTCGGCCGGACACCTGATGCAATCAAGCGCATGGCATTGCGCCTGGGTCTTTCGCTTGGGTCGAAGAAGCCGAAGCAGGGCTGAGCAACAAAAGCCCGAAGGGCCCGATCATCTGCCGGGATGATGCAGCCCGCTTCCGACAGCGCGCTCAAAGTCCGCGATTGGAGCATTGCGGATCACAAAGCGGAAGCAAGAGCGTCTTATCGAGGCGCAGTCGAATGACCGAGCGATCGTGGCTTCTCGACGGACGATTCAGGACTCACTTCGGGGCCTTTCGCCGTCCACCCTTGTGAGGAATTATCTTGTCGGCCGCCTTGTGCGTGAGATGGTCCGGCACAGGCGGACGCTGCTCCTGCCGGTGGCCATGACCGCGCGCGTCACGCCCAAAATCGTCAAAAGACGGCTCTGCGGCACCGTAGGCGGTCGGGGCGTCCTCCCCAAGCACATCATGCTTCATGGCGTGCCAGCGACGCCACTGCGCACCGAAACTCGCGAGCGAGCCCGGTGGTGCTGGCCCGGTCGGCATGGTATCGACCTTGCGGCCAATGTGGTTGAGCTGAATCCTGGGATCCTGATTCACAAACGAAATGAGGACCCGTTCCACAAAGAGTGATCTGGAAAGACCACTTTCGTCAGCGAGCAGATCCAGCACATCCGCCAAATCCGGGTTCATGCGCATCACGAACCGATAGGAGCGTCTGGCGTCGGGATCGCCGAAAGGACGCCCCCGAGCTCTTTTTTTTGCAGCGTCCTTCAAGTTTCGGCTCACCCTCTATCTGCCGCCATTTAATGCTATAACATTAAACGAGGCGACTGCCGGAGACTACGCTAATTTCAGCGATTCGAAAGCGGGTTTCGAGGCAACCAGAAATGCCGCAGCGTCGTGCAGCATAGCTGCGGGATCGGGTGGCGAGGCGAACGCGCAACTCTCATCGGCGCCGATGGCTCGAACAATGCCTTCCGAACGGCCACCACCACGTCCCGCCAGACCCCGGCGCTCATTCGCGGACGCAGTCGGTCCGCCCCCCTTCGCCCCGAACAAGACCCATCCGCGGCGATCCCGGCTCCGACGGCGCATCAGATCTTCATCGTTGGGGCCAAGCGCGACTCCAGCTCGAGGACGAGGTCGGCATTGAAGTCGGGGTTCTCGCGCACGCCCGGCCGCAAAGGATAACCACGCGGATTAGCGACCACGCGCACGGGTCCGACCTGATAATCGCGATTGGTGTGAACATGACCATGCAGCCAGAGCGCCGGCGCTCCATCGCCTTGCATCAGGGCTTCCAGGTCGGATCCGTAGCACCAGTCGAGATCATTGAACAGGAGCGGACGATCGGGCCCCCAGCCCAGCAACGAACGATAAGAAGGGGCATGATGCGTCACCACCACGGTCTCTCCATCGAAGGGCTGGGCCAAAGTTTCCTGCAGGAATTTCCGAGTGGCCTTGTGAGCGTCGATCGTGTCGCGCGCTCGCAACCTGTCACGCGAACGGCCGGGCAACCTCTTGATCAATCGATAGTCGTTCATTGCCTTCGACGCCGCGCGAACCGCCTCGTCGAAGGAGACGTAGCCCGGCCGCGCGCAAAAGTCGGTCCAAAGCGTGCCGCCGATGAACCGGACGCCGTCGATCTCGACAGCCGCGTCATCCAGCAAGATGACGTCATTCTCTTCGGCGGCACGCGGCATAAGCTCGTAGCGCTGGGCTTCGTAGGTCGTCCGTAGTTCGGGGTGGTGCCTATCCGCGTGCGAGTAAAAATCATGGTTGCCGGGCACGTAGACCAGATTTCGCGCGTCGGGCAGCAATTCGCGCAGCCGGCGGATTGCAAGGTGCCCAGGGGCCATGACGTCGCCGGCGATGACCGTGACATCCGCATCGACGACCGCGAGGCGATCCATGCCGTTACCTGCGAGATCGTCGTGGAAGTCGGAGCCGAGGCGGATACGCATGCTTCGTCCTTTGGATCGATTGTTAAGAACTGTCGACGGCGATGAAACGAGATTGTAATACTTAGGATATAATGATGCAACATCTAATTTGTTACCAAACGGAGGACAGAAGATGAGCACTCGCGACCCACTTACCGGCTTTGACGCCCGCGCCTTCACCGTGGGAGCGGTCGGCGGCGCGGCGACCATCGCGGCGGCGTTCGCCGCCGCGATCCAAAACGCCCGCGCGGCAAACTTTGCGCGCTGGGACCGACAGGCCCTGGTCGACGGCATCGAGTTCAGCGAGCAGAAGCGGGCCCGCCTCTACAGAGAGGTGCAGGTCTCGAACCGCCGGATGCTGGAAATGCAGTCGGAAATGATCGCCCTCACGGCCGAGTTGAAGGCGATGCGGGCTCGGGAGATTCTTCGTCGGCGATGAGGTCGGCCGCGGGGCCCGTGTTGGGCCCCGCCGTCCATTGCTGCGGCATCAAGGGCCGGACGTCCCTGACGCCGGGAAGCCGGTGACGTCCAATCAAATGACTTTCGATATTGGACTTTTTGGAATGGACGATAATCGAGCATTCCTGGCGGGTCAGGCCACGCAGCCATCGAGAAATTTCCATCGGCGCGTCGAGCGGCAGTAAGGCCGGCCGGCCATCGATGATGCTCTGCGCGCACCATCCGAGTACAACAGCCGCCGCCAAATGATCGGGGCCCGAAGCACTAACCTCTGCTTCCGCGACCTTCTCCAGATCTTCGGCCGGAGCGATCGGCGGAATCTCGTCATGGTCCGGCGCGACGCCGAAGAGCACGCCCAGAAGGCGGCCAGGCAGCAGCACGAGCGCCCAAAGCGCCGCAACGACTGCCCGGAAGGCTGCGAACACCGACGTGAAGAACCGCATCATGACACTTTCTGTTGATCATCCTCCTGCTGCCGGACCTCGACAGTCAGCCGGGGTATTTTACCTCCCAACACATATATAACGATATATTTTTGCTTTAGCAACATGAGTTACCATTTGTTGCCTATTATATCATTCACTTTCGACGAACGGCTATTTCGAGCGCCCTGCGCCCGGTCCCGCCCCGAGAGACGGACCTCGTCCCCGAAAGCCATGGGCATATTGACCGACAGGACGGCGTCGACGATCGCCCGGCGGGCACGCCGCCCAACACCTGCCCAGATGACATTTGGCGGCGCTCTGACGGACGCTTCGCCAGGATGTCCAACCGGGCCGAGCCGCAGATTCCGTACGCAATGGCGCTCGGCTCTTCCGGAAAGAGCCCCCATTCACGCGTTCACCCGTCTTTGGGTCTGGCCCGGAGGCGATATCGATGGTCTTGATCGTGACGGCTTCGAGCATCGCGAATCCGGCGCCAAAGGGGCCCCGACATGCGCCCGTCGTCAGAGGTCAGACCGCGGCCTGCTCATTCTCAATGCGAAGCGGCCGGTTGCCCTCGCGACATTGGCGTCGGCCGGCTTGGCGCACGCGGCGGCGCATCATTCAGCTCAACTCCAGCTTCAGACGCGCGATGATCGCGCCGGCCGTGGAGGGCCATCGTCGCTCCGTCCGTTGGTGCGACCGGCGTCATGTTTGAGCTTCTGGCCTGAATTCTTGCCGGCAGTAACGTCGATCGCAGCCGCCAGGCGGTTCGCGCAGCCGGCGAACGGCGCACATCGATGCCTTGGCCGTCGCCTCGGTCTCTGTCATGCACCCATGCTGCCGCTTCGCAATCGCTTCAACCGGTTTAGCGAGCTGCGCCCTCCAAAAGGAGCCCGGCAATCGAGCGGCTTTCAAGATGACACGGTATCTCGCGGCAACTTACCGTGCGATACGACTCTATTGAGAAAATAAACGACTCTTAGACAAAATTTCTCTTCCCGAATTCACTAAAGAGGCGTTATATTATGACTCATTTCCGTTTTTTTCTGAACGGGTTGCCCATCGGATTGGAGGAAAGGACGAGCTCATGCGCGCACGCCCTAAGACCGGAAAAGTCGTCAGCCGCGGCTTCTACGCCGACACATGCGGCGGGTAAAACAATGACAGATCGAGACGATAAACGGCCCAGGGCCGTCGCCCCGCTTCGACGGAAGCTTGGATTTCGCCAGGCGAAGGCCCGCAGCGAAACCAAGACGCATAATGGTTCGACAGCCGGAGACCCAGACATGGGAGCCAGCTACCCGGCCTCGATCAGGGCGGCTAAGGCTGACAACCCGGCTCCGCAGGCTCAACAGGCCCCTCACAGAATAGACGCGGAAGCCTCCTTGGGCATTCAATTGCCTGATGGCGACCCGCAGGTTGGCCGCCCGGGAGAGCAATTCGACGATGGTCAATCTTGGACCGCAGAGATCGCAGCTTCGCTCGATGGGCCAAGGGGACCGGACTACGCCTCCTTTGACCCTGTCTTGTCCGGGCTCGTCGGGCAAGCCGAAGGATATCGCACTCAATGGCGCAACAAGCACCAGAAGGACCCGGACGCCCCTCTGGCCGTCGCGAGCCAGGAAACAAAAGAGCTTTACGAGAGGTGTGGGCGCAGGCTGGCAGCCAAGTACGTCCGTACTGAAGCGTCCGGGATGGCATTCGAGGACGTGGATCCGCGTGACTTCGCAAATTGGCTTTTGGCCAGGAAGCCCTTCTGGGACGACAGCACGTGGAGAATGAATCGTGCAGGTGCGATCGCTGTCATCCACACCATCCCCTCTTCACATATAACTGAAGCACTCGCCTGGTTGTATTCTGATCTTCAGCCTGGATCCGGATCGCGCGAGCGCGAGAGCGCGAACCAAATCGAACAGCACCAGATCGAAAAGCTCAAGACTGCACTCGGGGACCAAAACAGCAAACCGGCACGCTGGCTCGAAATCTGGCTCGATGCCGGCATTAGTACCGGTCTGCATCCGACCGAATGGCCTTTGGCCACACTGGAAATACGCCACGACGCCAGCGCGCCTCACGGCAGGCGGGTTTGGCTTCACGTGATAATGGGCCATGTGGAGGAGGAGTGGCTTACCCACCGCACCCTCGAGATTTCGAAGTTCAGCGAAGCCGCTGTGACAAACATCCAGCACATGATCTATAACGCAAGCGAATGGGCAGTCGAGGGAAAATTCGCCGAGCGTCAAGGTCAAATCGCGCGCCTGCTCCGCGTGACTTCAAAGAAATGCGGGTTCAAGCTGCAATATGACCTGCACAGCCTGCGCCAGCAATTCATTGAAAACATGAGAAGCGAGTATGGCGATGCCGGGGTGGCGGCCCTTGTAGGCCACCTGTGCATCAACAACGAGAGGAAGCACTATACTAAACGACGCGCGGCGTGGAAGGAAATCGGTGTCGTCGTCCCGTGGCCATCACGGCCGTTGGTTGCGCGAATGCAAAAGCGGCTTGAGATGTATCGCAGAATGCAGACGTTGGTTGCCGATAAGGCGGCCTACAGGCTTGCCGTGCTGGAACGGCTGGGTGAGCCATTAGCTGAATAAAAATTGCAGGCGGCGATAGTACTCAATCGAGCACCATCGTGGAACGCGCATTATTCAAGCAGCAGCGACAGGTGGCGAACGCCTTGGATTGACGTTTGGTTCGCCTGAGCTTGTCGCCCCGGCGGCGTTCCTTTTGATGTTCCCATATCAGATCAATGATCAGCGCCCACCGCTCGCGCAACTGTCGCTGAGCTCAATCGCATCGTAAGGCGCCCCACTCATCGAACTGATGTCATCGATGACTGTGGGGCACGTCCGAGCTTACTTGGCCGCAACGGTGCGCCGCCTCCGCCGAGCCTAGATCCAGATGCCTGCATCGTTATCGGTCATCGAGGGATGCGGTAAGGCGGATGCTGGCGCCTTCGGGCTCGGACAGCAGTTGGCTCCAACGTTTTCATGCCTGCCGCGGCTCTATTGAACCACAGCATCTTCAGCGCGCATTCTAAGATTTCGCTTGCGCCGGTGGCCGTAACCGTCGAGCCAATCAACCGACGCGGCGTAGCACATGGATAGCCGGTAGAAGGTCTAGAATTGGGGCAATCGTTCAACGCTGCCTACCACCCGGGCTTGGCATCGCAGCTTGGCCACGCTGGACGAAGTGTATGTTGGGTCGCGCCCGGATAATGGCAGAGGGGATGCGGACTGATCCCGAGTTGTGCCTTTTGCCGTGTCTTTCCGATCTTCGAGCACGATTGGCCATCAACATTGTCGCCATCGCACGGTAACACGCAGCGAGTTACCGTGCGATACGACTCATCTAGAAAAATAAACGATTCTTTGATGGCGTGTTTCGCTCTCCCACAGGACACGAAGAGTTCGACAAAGAATCGTTTTAAATTATCAAAAATCCGTTTTTGTTCTGGGTCGGTAACGGGGGGTGTCGCGAAATTGGAATGGGACGAGCTCCTACCCTGGACGCGTGAAAAGCGATCATTCGGCGACACCGCTGATACATGCTGAGGGGGGAACAGCGGCAAACAGGGACGACTGGCGACGCATGCCCAAATCGGGCTGAAATGGAACGTCAAGCCTAAACCTGGCCCCGATGACCTGATGGCAACCCCACTTTGAGGCCGACCATCCCGGTGCCGCCGGCTTCAACGCCGGTATGACCACCGCGGGGATTTCGCCACCAAGGCTCCTGTGTCTCGGGGCGCATTGATCACGGCTGAAGCGCCGCCGATGGGTTACAGCGGAATCTAAATCGCGCTGGTCAACGAAAATAGACAGCCCGACGATCAGGCAGAATTAGGCCTGTCGACAAGGACAGCGCAAAATGGCGCGTTACCGCAACGCAAGGGCTTGCTGCGTAGCAGCTTCGGCTTCGCCCAAAATTGCGGTGTGTCCTCTTCGGCTCGAACTACCGGAAGCTTTTGACCACAACCTTGTCGTAGCCCTCTTAGACCGTCGGTGCCAAACCAATCTGAGTTACGGCATCGTCAGCGATGCGGGGACCCGTCCATCTATCTGGGAAGGCGGGCGTTGCAGGCCGAGCCGGTGGATTGTCCGCAGGGAAAAGGCTTAAGCCGAGTCGGCTCCATGTCGAGACGTTCAATGGGGCGCAACGGGTTGTCGAACGGATATCACCTGAGCACCGGAAATTTGCGACGCAAACCACAGGGACGGCTCGCCGGCCGGCGTACGTCTACTGCGGCTTTTGCTTCGCTTTTGCCTGTAGCTTCTCGAGTTGCTCTTCCGCATACAGGATGATCAAGCGCCTTACGTCCTGGTCGGATATTTTCTGAAAAGCCTTGATCAGACGTAGCATCTGCAGATCGTCGACGTTCGGCATGGCAAAGAGCTCATCGGATAAAGCGGCGGCTGAAATAACAGAAACTATGCGATTGTTCTCGACGAATAGAAAAGCCAACTTCAGCCAGAGTAAACTCGTTGCCTTGCCACGGAACCGGAGAGGTTACTCTTATGCCCACCTGCTTAAGCGTGAGTGTGGTCCTTTAGAGATCGCGCCTTGAAACGCCCCTGAATCATGGATGCCTCGTTAGCGCCAGCAGGAACTTAACGATATCTGGGCTTTTTGATCCCGATCGGTAGCCAACCGGCTACCCTGGCGGCATGCGCCGAAACCACTTGATTGCAGCCATGTGCATCTGCCTGGCGCTCATTGTCTACGCCACCTTTGCAAAGTTGGCAGGACGCCCTGCGCTAATGGGGCATCACGAAGCCTATTGGGTCGTCGTGATCGAGCGCTTCAGCGCTTATGGGCTGCTCGGATTTCTCCTGTCGTTCCTGCTGCCGGGACGGTTCGCTTTAACCTGCTCTCTCGTTATCGCGGTCGCCATAGGGCTGGAGATCATGCAAATGCTCACACCCGACCGGGATCCGGGCCTGCTTGACGCCCTCCAGAAAGTCGCCGGAGGTCTCGTGGGTGTCATGCTCGCCCAGACGATCTTGGCCTTCTTGCCCAGACCTCCGACCTGAGGCAACAGGCCCGAGCCATCCCGATCGGTGGGTAGAACAAGGCAACTTTGGCTCATCCTCGGGCTACGCGGTTCGCCACCCTGGCTTGTGATGCCGAAGAGCGCACCGCTCTGCCCCAAACCGGGCTACCCACGCCTCCCGCCCCCGCTGCCCGCCAAATGGGCAAGACCCGTTGGGTTCCGCGCCGCGTTTGGGTGTCCCAATTAGACCCTATCTTAGCCCGTCCTGACTAGGATCTGCAGGAGCGTCCTTCGATCTCCGCGCGGGCAGGATGAGACTACAGCGACCGACCTTTGTGTTTGCGGCGCTCGTGCTTGCGAGCACAATGGCGTTCGGGCTGGGCGGGCATTTCGCAGCCGAAAGCATCATCCGGCGTCAGCAAGCCCATCAGCTCGACGAATTGACTGAGGTTGTTCTGCGTCGCGCCGAATTTGCAATCGATTTTGCCGGCGCGAGCCTGGGCGAACTTGCGCGGCGCGACCTTGCCGATTGCGGGCCCGCGACGCTGCAGGCGATCCGCCTCCACGTCTACCAGCGTTCCGCAATCAAGGATGTGCGCCTCGTTAACCCTGATGGCCCGGTGATCTGTTCGGCCTATTCCGAAACGCTGGAATTCGACAAGGGATGATCGACCGCCGCGATATGCTTCCCGCGCGCGACAAGAGCCTTTCGCTCTTCCGTGTCGAGCAATTCGGCGGCGATGCTCTGGGCGTGCTCAAAGACATCAATGGCAACGCCGCATTGGTCGCCATTCTTGGCGTCAACGCCAGCCTGTTCGACATCATGCCCGCCGAGTTGCGCGTCCATAGCGAAGTGATCCTCGCCTTGAGCAACGGCGAGAAACTTGGCGAATTCCTGCTCTATCCCGACAAAGCCTTGCAGGTCCCGATCGATCTCGACAAAAACTCCACTCGATTCCCACTCCATGCGACCATCCGCCTCGAACGCGGCATCCTCTCGACGCGAGGCCTACTGGCCGACGCTGGCCGTAGCGTTCGCAATCGGCGCGCTTTTCGGCAGGCTTTCGTAGGTCGCCTCGGCCTTGCCTGTTCCAGGCGAGTTGTTCGGAGGCACTTCATTGCCGCCTTTGAGATCGGCCTGCAACTTCACGAGTTCTGCGCTCGCCGTTGCGGCTGTCATGATGATCAGCCCCCCAGCATCGCCGCTCCCACCAGTGTCGCGTAGCCTCGATCGCTGTCGTTCCTCATGGCATCCTCCTGCAAGCTCTGCGGCCCGCTGCGATTAAACCCGGCCCGCAATGGAAATTCCGGATGGAGATTTACGCCTGATTCGGAACAACTATCGCGAGATCTCGGCTCCTTATACCCGGAGCTTGAGAAATCACGTGCGGGGGCTAAGCCGAGCGGCGCTGGCCCAGGAACTGGTTCGGCGTCAGGAGTTCTGCCATCTGATGATGGGTGGCCTGGAGCGCCTCGATGGCGCCGTCCAGATCAAAATCGGCGTCCCGGACAGATGCGAAAAATTTAGCCGTCAGCGCCAGATCGAGCTTGACGCGGGTTGCGCCATCGCGGCTTTTGCGGCGGTCAAGTGACAAATGGATGGCTCGCATTCTGGCCTCGGCAGGCGTGCAGCCACTCAGCCCGGCGAGTTCGTCATAAGTCATCCAGATCTGTGCCATGTTCAGTCACTCCTTTACTCGGCCTCAGCTTATTTTTCGTACTTAAAGCTTCGGTTGCCGCCGCGCGCGCGCCGACCATTTCGCAGCCATAGGGTCAATGCGAGCTAAACGAAGAAGGACTATCGTGCCGAGCCCCCGGTGGGTTGCATACAGCGAAGATCGATCTATGCTCACCCGATCGATCAACTGTTGAACTGAGGCAATCACATTGGGACAGATCACTTCGGAAGCCCTCTCCTTGAGTGATGTCGTGTCCCGTGGCGCCACCCTGCATGTTCCCGCGTTGGGCACCGCTTTGGGCCGACATATGGTCGGCTTCTCCGCAAACGTCCCGCATCGCTGACGCTCGCTCGTGCTGTCTGCCGATTTGGTGCTGGCGGCGGTTGCCTGGATAATCGTTGATTTCGCTTTGAGGTAAGCACACATGACGGACCGACCGACTGTCCTCGTTACCGGAGGCGCGGGCTATATCGGCTCGCATGCCTGCCGCGCCCTGACCGCCGCCGGCTATCAGCCCGTCGTTTATGACAATCTGTCGACAGGTCATCGCGGCTTCGTCGCCGGTCCGCTGGTAACAGGCGATCTGCTCGACGGCGCCACGCTGGCGCACGCCTTCGCCGAGCACAAAATCACGGCGGTCATGCATTTCGCGGCGGCAAGCCTCGTCGGCGAGTCCATGACCGACCCGCAAAAGTACTACATCAACAATGTGCAGGGCACGCTGTCGCTATTGCAGGCGATGCGCAATGCGGGCTGCCATCGTATCGTGTTCTCCTCGACCGGCGCCGTCTACGGCAATGCCGATTCCAAGGAACTGCCGGAAGATTTCCCCTGCGCGCCGATCAACCCCTATGGCGCATCGAAGTGGATGATCGAGCGCATGCTGGCCGATTACCGCGCCGCTTACGGCTTCGGCGCGTTCTGCCTGCGCTATTTCAACGCCAGCGGCGCCGATCCTGCCGGCGGCATCGGCGAATTGCGTGACAATGAAACCCATCTCATTCCGCGCGCCATGATGGCGTTACAGGGCCATGTCGATTTTGCCGTGTTCGGCGAGGACTACGACACGCCCGATGGCACCGCGATCCGCGACTATATCCATGTCACCGACCTCGCCGCGGCGCATGTCGCGGCGCTGAAGCTGCTGGAACAAGGGCATGCCGGCGGCAGCTTCAATCTGGGCACCGGCTCCGGCTTTTCGGTGCGGGAAATCCTGACCGCCATCAGGCAGGAGACCGGGCGCGAGGTGCCCCACACCGTCAAACCGCGCCGCGCCGGCGATCCCACCTATCTCGTCGCCGATCCCTCCGCAGCGCGAAAAGTGCTGAATTTCGTGCCGCGACATTCGGATCTACCGACTGTGATCCGCACCGCCTGGGCCTGGCACCAGCGGGCTCATCCGCTTAAGTCCTGACAACATCGTCGAAGTCGATCTGGCCTTATGGTCTATTCCGTTCTGAGCCAAGCGATCCCGGCGCAAATGGATGGCGCGATCGCGAACGGCCGTCGAGCCCCTTGGGCAGCTTGTCGGCATTGAGCTTCACGACCGCACCTCTGGTGTCGGGGGCCGGCACCTCGTCCTGGCTGTAGATCAGCGTCGCCTCGAAGGTCAAATCGGGGGCCTGCTCGGCCGTTCCGGAACAGGTCGCCATCGCACCGCTGCACACGCCCGAGAGCTTGACCTCGACCTCGTCGAGCCCAAACACGGTCGGCGGCCCCTCGGCATGTCGCCGCGTGGTCAGAATCGCCGTGAAGCGCTGCTCGTCGATTCGGTAAGAGCCACCATAGGTGAAGAAGCTGTCGCTGCCGGAGATTCGTCCCTCCGCCAGATGCACTACGCCCGTGCCCTGACCGCGCGGGGTCCTGAACCAGGCAGCATATTTGCCGTCTCTCAGCATGAAAATATCCGCCGTACAACTCAAACCCATTTGCAACCAATACTAGGGCGCGACAATGATCCGCGCGGAGAGCATTCCGCCACGGTTAACACCCTGCAAAGCGAGCCAGTCAAATTGCTACCGACGCGCAGCGACGCGGGCAGCGCAGGCTCCTCCGCGCAGCGGGCACGAAAGCTGGACCTCGTTGCATACCGCGCTAAAGACGATCGGCGTGCCGACCTCGTTTGGCAGCTTGCATATAACCGCTATCAACTCAGCCTTCGTGACAACAAGCCTTCCTGTCGCGCAGGGAGGAAGTGGTCGAGATCGCCGCCGGTCAGCAGGCGACGCCGTATCAGAAGACCGAGGCCACGCTCGCGCCCATTATAGGTATAGAGAGTGCAGCGGAGGGCCACCCGGTCGAGGCCGTCCCAGCCGAATGAAATTATCCATCCGGCCAACAGCTTGCCGGCGCACTGTTTTCTCCGGTCGCCGGTTTGAACCTCTTCCTGATAGAGTGCACCAATATCTGAGAGTGATTCCGGTCACACTTGCCTTGGCGTTTCGCTGCTAAGCATCGCCCCTGGACGGGGACCGGGCAAATATCGGTCGAATTGGATGAGATTTCCCATGAAAAGCCTGATCGGCGCTGTTGTCGGCGCGTGCTGTCTTGCTGCCCCCGCTTTGGCGGAGACTCCGGCCGCCATCGTGGAGGACGTGCAAGGCAAGGTCGACGGCATCGCGTTCATGGATTACGTGGCGCCGGGCAAGATCATCAAGCTCGGGCCGAAGGCGAGCATTACGCTCAGCTATCTCAAATCCTGCCAGCGCGAGATCATCAGCGAAGGCGTCGTCCTGATCGGCGCCGAGCAGAGCACCGTGCAGCTCGGCGAGGTCAAGCGGGAAAAGGTGCCCTGCGATACCAATGCGGCCAAACTGTCTGAGCGCGAGGCGAACCAGAGTGCCGCGACGACCTTCCGCACCATGCGGTCGGATGCCAAGGGTAGCGCTCCGGCCAAGCTGCCGACGCTCTACGGCGTCGCGCCGCTGGTGCAGGCCAAGAGCGGCAGCACCCTGGTGATCGAACGCACCGATGGCAAGGAGCCCACGATCAGCGTGCCGCTCAGGGGCGACACGATGGTCGGAGGCAAGTTCTATGACTTCGCCAAGGTCGGGAAGTCGCTGACGCCGGGCGGCAGCTATCTCGCCATTCTCGGCGCCAAGCGCTACGCCTTCCAGGTCGATGCCAGCGCCACGTCATCGCCGACGCCGATCGTCGGACGCCTGCTGCGGCTCGAGTAGGCGGCCTGCGTCGGGGCGATGCGGCGGATCGGCAGACGGGACATCGTTGCAGCGATCCTGATTGCGCTTCTTGCAGGCGCCGTCGTCACGTCTCCGCCGTTCCAGACGTTGCAGGGCCTGTCGCTCGACATCCTCACGGCACTGCGCGGCATGCTCGTCGGCGACCACCGCGATCCCGCGACATCACCCGTCGTCGTCGTGGCCATCGACGGCGAGACCTACGACACTCCGCCGTTCAAGGGATCGCCAACGCAGACCTGGACGCGCGAGATCGGCCGCGTGCTCGGGAGTATCGACGATGGCGGTGCCAAGGTCATCGGCTTCGACGTCATCTTCCCGAGCTCGATCGAGCAGTCGGAGATTCCCTTCGGCGACGCGCCGCTGGGCAGCCGCATGAAAGGCTTCGATCGGGACTATCTCATCTCCCTGCGGAAGCTTTCCGACAGCGGCAAGCTGGTCCTCGGCGAGATCCTGAGCAACGATCATCCCGACGCGCCTTACCCCGCACAGCGATTTGCGGTGAAGAACGCTGTCCGTTCCCTCAACGTCCATACCGACACCGACGACGTGATCCGGCGGATGCCGCTGAGCTTCTCGATCGACGGTAAGCCGGTCCCCACGATGGCGGTCGAGCTCGCCGCGCGCGCGCTGGGTGGAAAGCCCGAGATCGCACCGTCCGGCGCGTCCGAATTGTCCGGTTATGCAATTCCGAGCGCGGTACCGAATACACTGGCGCTCAATTTTCGAGGACTGGGCCGTGACATTCCGACTTTCTCCTTCGCCGATCTGCGAGCCTGCGTCGAAAAAGGCGACCGCGATTTCTTCCGCCGCGCCTTCGGCGGCAAAGTCGTGCTGCTCGGCACCGCTCTGAATTTCGAGGATCGCAAGCTCACCTCGATGCGGCTGTCCGGCGGATATGACGGAACGCCGGGGCCGCGATGCGCCCTACCCGTCTCGGCGAACACCGCGCAAAAGGCCCGCAGCGACATCGCCGGGGTCTTCGTGCATGCCACCGCGGTCCGGAACTTGATCGAGCGCGATGCCGTGAGCGAACTCGGCTTTCCGGCACGGACCATTGTCACGATCGCGCTCGCGGCAATCATCGCCTGCGCGGCCTGCATGTTCGCGCCCGGCGGCGCGATGATCGCCTGGTTCGTCCTGACCGCCGTTTACGCCGCCGTGGCCGTCGGTGCATTCGTCTATGCCTTGGCGCTGCCGCTGACGGAGCCGGCACTCGCAAGCCTTGCCGCGCTCGCGATGATGATCGGCTACCGTTTCGTGCTGGCCGATCGTGACGAGCGTTTCCTGCGCAAGAGCTTTGCGTTCTATCTCGCCCCCGAAGTCATCGACACCATGGTTGCCTCCGGAAAGATGCCGGCGCTCGGCGGCGAAATGCGCAACGTCACCATGTTCTTCTCCGACCTGAGCGGCTTCTCCTCCATCGCCGAGACGATGACGCCGGGCGAGCTGGTGACGCTGATGAACGAATATCTGTCGGCCATGACCGACATCATCGAGAGCCATGGCGGCTATGTCGACAAATATATCGGCGATTCCATCGTCGCCATGTTCGGTGCGCCCGCCGACGATCCCGCGCATGCGCGCCACGCGGTCCATGCCGCGCTGAAGTGTCACGCAAAGCTGGCAGAGCTCAACGCCGGCAGCGCCGCTTTCGCCGGCCGCGGCCTGTCGCATCGCATCGGGCTCAACAGCGGCGAGGCCGTGGTCGGCAATATCGGCTCCCGCCGCCGCTTCAACTACACCGTGATGAGCGACACCGTGAACGTCGCTTCGCGGCTCGAAGGCGCCAACAAATACTACGGCACCGCAATCATGGCCTCGGAATCGACGATGGCGCAAACCGGCGACGGCTTCGCCTGGCGGGAACTCGATGCGATCCGGGTGCTGGGGCGCGGCGAGGCGATCAGGGTATTCGAGCCGCTCGCGGACAAAGGCGCGGAGAGCGCCGGGCAGAAACAGGTGGCCACGGCTTACGCGGAAGGGCTGGCCTGCTGGCGGGCAAGGGAGTTTGCGAAGGCCGCTGATGCGTTCGGGCGAACGGCGGAAATGGATCCGGCGTCAGCGCTTTTTGGCAAGCGCGCGACTGCGCTCGCTACAAATCCACCGGGGTCGGATTGGACTCCGGTGAACATCCTAGAAGGAAAGTAGTGCAGCGTAGCACCGCTTTTCGGGTTCACTCCACGCTAGAACGGCAGCCCCACATAATTTTCCGCGAGCAGGCGCTGCGCCGTCTCGGACGAAAGGAGATATTCCAGCTCAGTCTGCTGGAGCCGGTCCTCGTATTCGAGCCGGTCGGGGAAGCGATGCAGCAGCATCGTCATCCACCACGAGAAGCGTTGCGCCTTCCAGATCCGCGCCAGCGCCTTGGCGGAGTAGCCCTGGAGCCCGGAATCATCGTCGTTCTGATAGTGCGCGAGCATGGCGTGGTAGAGATAATAGATGTCTGAGCCGGCGCTGTTCAGCCCGCGCGCGCCGGTCGGCGGCACGATGTGGGCGGCATCGCCGGCGAGAAACAGGCGGCCGTAGCTCATCGGCTCGGCGACGAAGCTGCGCAAGGGCGCGATGCTCTTCTCGATGGACGGTCCCGTGATCAGGCGGCCGCCGACCTCGTCCGGCAAACGACGCTTCAGCTCGGCCCAGAACGCATCGTCGCTCCAGTCCTCCACCTTGTCGGTGAGCGGCACCTGGACGTAGTAGCGGCTCAGCACTTGCGACCGCAAGGAACACAGCGCGAAGCCGCGCTCGTGCTTCACGTAAATCAGCTCCGGCGACACCGGTTTCGTGCGCGACAGCACGCCGAGCCAGCCGAACGGATAGATCTTCTCGTATTCCCGCAGCACGTCCTTCGGGATCGACTTGCGGCTGACGCCGTGAAAGCCGTCGGCGCCGACGATATAATCGCAATCGACTCGAACGGTCTCGCCATTCGAACGATAGGTCACGTAAGGCCGGTCGGAGGTCAGGTCATGCGGCGTCACATCCTCGGCGTTGTGCACGACGTTGCCGCCGAGGCGGTCGCGCGCCTCGTAGAGGTCGCGCGTCAGCTCGGTCTGGCCGTAGACCAGCACCGAATTGCCGCCGGAATGCTTGTAAAGGTCGATCTGTGAGAGCACGCCGTCATGGGCGATCTCGAATCCCTTGTGGATCTCACCCTCGCGGTCCATCCGCTCGCCGCACTGAGCCTCGCGCATTAGCCTGGCGAAGCCGTGCTCGAGCACGCCGGCACGGATCCGGGCAAGCACGTGGTCGCGGCTGTATTTTTCCAGCACGACCGTGTCGATGCCCTTGAGGTGCAGGAGCTGGGACAACAGCAGCCCGGACGGCCCGCCGCCGATGATACAGACCTGAACTTTCATTTTTGCATCCTCCTCTGCACTTTCTTGCAGATTCAGCGCCGCTGACCGATGGAGACTTTCGTCTTTGTCTTGTACTATTCGAACATGAGAAGCGCAGCCCCCGCCCCGGCGATCCGGGTCTACAATCTGTTCGGCGAGTCCGGCGATCTGCCCGATGTCGTGCATTGCGAGACGATTGCCTCGCGCTCGGTGCTGCACGACTGGACGTTGGCCGTGCACCGCCATGCCCGGCTGCACCAGGTGCTGCTGATCGAGCGCGGCGGCGGCGAAGCCACGCTTGACGGGCGCGTGATGCAGCTGAAGCCGATGCAAATCGTCAACGTGCCTGTCGGCCACGTCCACGGCTTCCGTTTCGTGCCTGATACCCAGGGCTGGGTGCTGACCATCGCCGCGGAAATATTGGACGAAGCGCTGCTCGCCTCCGAAGGACTGCGGGGTGCCTTGTCGCGCTCGGCCGTGATACGCGGCACGCCGCAGATCCGGATCACCATGAAGCAGATCTTTGCCGAACACGCCGCGCGCGATTTCGGCCGAGCGCATGTGCTGCGTGCACTGTCGGCGGCCATGATTGGGCTGGTGGCTCGTGCGCTCACCGGCGAGGGCGGTGGCAACGGCACGGCTGAAAGCGGACTATTCCGTCGCTTCGAGGCGCTGCTGGAACAGCATCATCTGGAACGCTGGAGCGTTGCGGACTATGCGGGTGCGCTGTCGATCACGCCGACCCATCTCAACCGGGTGACGCGGTCAGCAACCGGCGACACCGCCTCGCACCTGATCCTCAACCGGCTGATCCGCGAGGCGCGGCGCAACCTCGTCTACACCAATTTGCCGGTCTCGACGATCGCCTATGCGCTTGGCTTCGAGGACCCCGCCTATTTCAGCCGGGTCTACGCCGCCGCCACGGGCGTGTCACCGCGCGCCTTTCGCGCGCAGCTCCACGGCGAGGAGACCTGAGACGATCACACATCGAAGAACACCGTCTCTTCCGGCCCCTGCAAATTGATCGTGAAGGAATACACGATCTTGCCGGCGCGTTCGCTGCGCTTTGCGATCAGCGTCGAGCGCCGGACCGGCTGCTCGATGAGGTTGAGCACGGGGTCGGCGGCGTTGGCGGCCTCTTCGTCCGAGAAATAGAGGCGCGTGTTCAGACCGATGTTGATGCCGCGCGCGACGATCCAGACATTGATGTGCGGAGCGCCCTTGCGGCCGGTCTTGTCGATGATCGCGCCCGGCTTGATGGTCTCGAAGGTGACGAGACCACTCTCGAAGTCGGAGCCGCCGCGGCCCCAGCCACGAAATTCATCGTCCAGCGAGCCGATTGACCGATCAGCCGGATGGTTGTAGCGGCCCGTCGCGTTGGCCTGCCAGATCTCCAGCAGCACGTCACGCAGCGGCGTGCCGCTGCCGTCGATCACCTTGCCCTCCAGCGTGATGCGTTCGCCTTGCGTGTTCGTCGTCACCAGCACGTTGGAGAAGTTCTTCTCGAAAATGTCGAAGCCGGCCATGGCCGGGATCAACCCGATATGGACGTACGGCCCGGCCGTCTGCGAGGCGGTTTCCTTGAGGTAGTTGAGCGGCTGCGGCATGGACCTAGTTCCCTGCGGTGCGATTTTCAAAGTAAGTGGAGCGCTGGCCGCGCAAGACGATGTCGAAGCGGTAGGCGAGCGAGTCGAACGGAGCCGATGCGTTGAGGTCGAGCGGCGCGACCAGACGCTCCAGCGCGTCCTTGTCCGGGATCGTCGTCAGGATCGGACAGACCGGGATCAGGGGATCGCCCTCAAAGTACATCTGGGTGATCAGACGTTGTGCGAAGCCCGAGCCGAACACCGAGAAATGGATGTGAGCGGGACGCCAGCTGTTGATGTAGTTGCGCCAGGGATAGGGTCCCGGCTTCACGGTGCGAAAATAATAGTAGCCGGTGTCGTCGGTCAGCGCGCGGCCGCAACCGCCGAAATTCGGATCGATCGGCGCCAGATACGTGTCCTTCTTGTGCCGGTAGCGGCCGCCGGCATTGGCCTGCCAGAACTCGACCAGGGTGTTCGGTACGCCGCGGCCGGTCTCGTCCAGCACCCGGCCGTGGACGATGATGCGCTCGCCGACGGGATCGCCGTCCTTGGCATAGTTGCGGATCAAATCATTGTCGAGCGCGCCGAGGTCGTTGTGACCGAACACTGGCCCCGTAATCTCCGAGACCGAGTTCTCAAGCGACAGCAGCGCCTGGCGCGGCGAACGTAGCACCGACGATTTGTAGCCCGGCGCGTACGCGGGCGGATGCATGGAACGGTCGCGCTGGAAGAAGCCGCCGTCACCGAGCGGCGGCGTGAACGGCTCGGGGTGGTTGAGGCGGGGATCCCGCAAGGCTGGCGCCTGGGCATGCATCGGCGTTGTCTCTCCCTATCGCGCCCCGTTTGGGCGCACGGTTTATCGGGAGATGATGGCGCGGGCTATTCTCAAGATAAATAGATCGATTATAATGAATTCCATGAACAAAATCGATCATTTGGCGCTTGATGGCCACGCGCTGGAGCTGTTCCTGGCGGTGCTGGAAGAAGGCTCGGTGACGGCCGCCGCAACGCGGCTCGGCCTGACGCAATCCGCGGTCAGCCACGCCCTCAACAAGCTGCGGCGGATCGTCGGCGATCCGCTGTTTGCCAAATCCGGCCGCGGCATTGTGGCCACGGCGCACGCCCAGGCGCTCGCGGCAAAGGCGCGGGCGCTGATCGACGAGATGCGGAGCTTTGCCGGCGGCGTCACGTTCGAGCCGGCGAGCGCGCAGCTTTCGCTGACAATCGCCGCGAACGACTTCCAGCGCGACCTGCTGCTGCCGCGGTTCTTCGATCATGTCGCCGCGCAAGTGACGAGCTTGAACCTGCGCGTGATCCCCTCGCAGTCGCCCTCGCCCGCGATGCTGCGCGAAAACCGCTGCGATCTGCTGATCACGCCGCTGCCGCCATCCGGCGTGGACATCGTGCAGAAGCGCCTGCTGCAAGACCATTACGTTTGTTACTACGACCCCAAAGCGCGTGCCGCGCCGGCTACCCGCGGCGCCTATCTCGCGGCGCGTCACATCACGGTGGTCTACACTGACAATGAGCGGCTCGACTTCGATCGCCGGCTTGCAGCCAACGGCTTCCACCGCGACATCGCGATCTCGGTGCCGAGCTTCTCCGGCGTGCCGTCCTTCCTGCGTGGCTCGCAAATGCTGGCGAGCATGCCGAGCCTGCTGGCGCCCGGCGTGATGCACGGCTTCGCGCAGGTGCGGATTCCACTGGCCTCGCGCACGCGAACCCTGGCCGAGCTGCCGATGTACGTGGTCTGGCACCAGCGCTATCAGAAGGACCCGGCGCATCGCTGGATCAGAGGCCAGCTCGAGACCATGGCGGCGACGGCCTCGCACCCCGCCTCCACGAAAACCTGATCCCCGTCAAACCCACTGGTTGCGCCGGGGCCGCCACGCTAGAATTCCCCCATGACAGTGACCGACATTGCGAGCCGGACCTACAATCACAGCTGGCGGCTGGATCCCATCATCCGCAGCCTGCTTGATACCGACTTCTACAAGCTATTGATGTTGCAAATGATTCGGGAATCTTACCCGAATCAGCAGGTGACATTCTCGGTCATCAACCGATCGCGCCATGTCCGGCTCGCCGAGATCATCGACGAGGGCGAACTGCGCGCCCAGCTCGACCACGCCCGCACCATCCGCTTCACCAAGAAAGAGCTGATCTGGCTTGCCGGCAACACATTCTACGGCAAGACCCACATGTTCTCGGCGGACTTCATCCGCTGGCTCGCCGAATTCCGGCTGCCCGAATACGAGCTGCGCAAGGTCGAAGGCCAGTACGAGCTGCACTTCCACGGGCCGTGGAGCCATACCACGATGTGGGAGATTCCTGCGCTGGCCATCCTCAACGAATTGCGCTCGCGCGCAGCGATGAAGGGCCGCGGCCGCTTCGAGCTCGACGTGCTCTATGCCCGCGCCAAGGCCAAGCTGTGGACCAAGGTGGAACGCCTGCGCAAGCTGGATGGCTTGCGGCTCTCCGATTTCGGCACCCGTCGCCGCCATGGCTTCCTCTGGCAGCGCTGGTGCGTGGAGGCCGTGAAGGAAGGCCTGGGCCCGTCCTTCATCGGCACTTCCAACGTGCTGCTCGCGATGGACAATGATCTCGAAGCCATCGGCACCAACGCCCACGAGCTGCCGATGGTCGCGGCCGCGCTCGCCAGCGACGACGAGGAGTTGCGGTGGGCGCCCTATCGCATCCTTGACCAGTGGCGCCAGACCTATGGCGGCAACCTCCTGATCGCGCTGCCCGACGCTTTCGGCACCAAGGCTTTCCTGCGCGATGCGCCGGAATGGGTCGCCGACTGGACCGGCTTCCGTCCCGACAGCGCGCCGCCGATCCAGGCCGGTGAGGAGATCATGAAATGGTGGGAGCAGAAGGGCCGCAATCCCAGGGACAAGCTGCTGGTGTTCTCCGACGCGATGGACGTGGGCTCGATCGAGGAGACCTACCACCACTTCGCCGGCCGGGTGCGGCTCTCCTTCGGCTGGGGCACCAATCTCACCAATGATTTCGTCGGCTGCACACCCGACGGCTCGTTCAATCTCGATCCGATTTCGCTGGTCTGCAAGGTGTCGTCGGTCGACGGACATCCGGCCGTCAAGCTCTCCGACAATCCCGAGAAGGCGACCGGCCTGCCCTCGGAGATCGAGCGCTATTTGCGCGTCTTCGGCGACGCCGGGCGCGTGCGCAAGCCCGTGCTGGTCTAGCGCCAGAGCAATCTCTCTCCATCGGGTAAACCATCTGGGGCGAATGCGAGACATCGGCGCGCCGATGCCGCGTCAGTTCCGGTTCGACGGCATTTGCAACGATCTGCCATCATCCGCTTCACAACGTCTTCACCCTGCGACGCAGTCTCCTGGCATTTTCAAGTCGAGTTAAGCACCTTTCGCGCGTAATCCGCGTTATGAGCGGATCGCTCCGCTGGGGTCGTCGAGCGACTTGGGGAAACGCAAAGTGTTTCGCAGAACAGCGCCGTCAACGAAGGGACGCAGCTTCCTTCACGTCATCAAGCTCGTCTCGCCTTTCGTCACGGTCGTTCTGCTGCAGGCCGCGATTGCCGGATTCAGCCTGGAGGTGATGTCCTCGGTCCGCGCCTATGTCGCGGGCGAAGCGTTGTGGTCGCGCTCGCAGAAGAACGCCGTCTATTTCCTCAATCTCTATCTGCATTCGGGCGACGCCAGCCAGTTTGCGCAATATCAGACCTCGCTGGCCGTTCCCATCGGCGACGAGTTCGCGCGCTGGGCGCTCGAGCGCGATCCGGTCGACGTCGAGGCCGCCCGCATCGGCTTCCTGCAAGGCGGCAACCACCCCGATGACGTGCCGGGACTGATTTGGCTGTTTCGCTACTTCAAACAGGTCAGCTTTCTCAAGGAAGCGATCCGCGAGTGGGCTGCCACCGACCCCATGCTGCTGGAGCTCAGCGTGTTCGGCGAGGTCATACGGTCAGAGTTGAAGAATGGGCCGGTTCAGGACAGCAAGCGCCTGCAATTGTTGTCGTCGCGGCTCTCGGAGCTCAACACCCAATTCACGGTGCACGCCAAGCGGTTCTCCACCGTTCTCGGCGAAGGCTCCCGCGCCATCAAGATGACGCTGACTGGCGTCAATATCGTCACAGCCATGACGCTGATCCTGCTCCTGATCTGGCACACGCGGCGATTGGTGCTGCAACGACAGGCGTTCGAGGATGCCCTGCATGCCGAGAAGGAGCGCCTGGCCTGGCAGGCGTCGCACGATTGGCTGACCGGCTTGTCCAACCGTCGCGCCTTCGAGGCGCGCCTGCAAAGCGAGCTGGATGACACCGCGGCGGGTTCGCTGGGCCTGATCCTGCTCGATCTCGACCAGTTCAAGGACGTCAACGACAGCTGCGGTCACCTCGCCGGCGACCGCCTGCTCCGCCAGATTTCGCGCCTCCTGCAGCAGGAGCGGCGGCCGCATGACCTGGTGGCCCGGCTCGGCGGTGACGAATTCGGCTTGATCCTGCCGCGGTGCCCACCGTACGACGCCGTCGATATCGCCGAACGGCTGCGCCGGGCGCTCGAGCTATCCGTCTTCGCCTGGGACGATCGTTGCTTTGCCGTGACCGCCAGCATCGGCGTTGCCTGCATCACCGACGGCAACGCCACGCTCGAGGACGCGATGCGGCGCGCGGATGCCGCCTGCTATCGCGCCAAGGAGAACGGACGCAACCGTGTTCAGGTCGACAACGGGACGACGGACGTCATCGTCGTCACCTCTCGGCAACGCAAGTCCGCCAGCGCATAGCAGCGCTCAGCACTTTATCGTATGGGCAGAATCCCGAGCCCCGCGAGATGCGCATCCAGAAATTGTTCAACCTGCTGGCGCAGCATTTGCGACGGTACGGCCACCATGCGCTCTTCGAGGCCGAGCGAGATGATCCCGTGCACGGCGGAAAACAGGGTGCGTGACAGCAGCGCGATCTGCACGTCGTCTGCATTCGGAAGCAGCCGCACCAGGGGCGCATGCATCAGCGCGAAGGCGTCCATCACCATCTGAAGGATGTCATCGGGGTAAGGGCGGTCGTCCTCCATCCGATGTTCGAACAGCGAGCGCAGCAGATTGGCGTGCTCCGCGAAGAATTCGAGATAGGTCGCGGCCAGCCCGTAGAGCTGGCGAACCGGATCCTCGGCTGGAACCTGGCCCAGCCGCACCGTTAGCGCATTAACAGTCTCCCGATTCACAGTCAGGATCACGCCGTCGAAGTCACCGAACTCGTTATAGACGCTGCCAACCGAGCAGCCGGCGGCGTCCGCAACGTCCCGGACTTTCAACGATTTCAATCCCTTAGTTGCAATAATGCCGCGAGCGATCTCCACGATCTGCTGCCGCCGGCGAGACTTTTTTCGATCTCGCAACGATTCGTCTTGAACATTGTTCATTTTCAGGATACTCACTTGAACAATGTTCAAGTTAACCCGGAGACCTGCAAAATGCAAACCCTCGCTGTTGATATCGCCTCCACCTTCGTCGATGACGCCATAGCTCTCGTGACCGGAGTTGGCCGCGCCCTCCTGCGGTTCGCGACGGGGCCGATCGATCGCATCGCAAATGCCTGCGACATCGCCGGCGTCCTGACCGAGCGCCGGGCGACCTTCCGGATGTGGCGGGCTAACCGCGGCCGTGCCCGTCATGAGGGCCGCCGCATTAGCCTGCTCGGCCGCCTCTCGCCCTTTCGCCGCCTAGCCCATCTCACCTGAGGCGAGCACGCCGCCTTGCCGGAGCGTGACAGAGCCGCGACCAACCATTTGCGAACCAAACCACGCCACGCGGAGACCAACAGGATCGGAAGGCAAAGGCGCAGAGCAGGCCGGGACGATCGCCGTCAACCCGCAAATGCCCGTCGCATCTCCTCCGGTCCCGACGCCCATCCGACAATGAAACAACCTCAGACAGCGTTTCCAAAACAGGACTAGTCATGATCAGGGATTTGATGTCGTCACGCCGCTTCGCGCCGCTGTTCTGGGCGCAATTCTTCTCGGCGCTGAACGACAACGTGCTCAAGAACGCACTCGTCATCATCCTGCTTTACAGTGCCGCGACCGGCCACGGCGATGCGCTGGTGACGGTCGCAGGCGCCGTCTTCATCTTCCCCTATTTCATTCTGTCCGGGCTCGGCGGCCAGCTCGCCGACAAATACGTCAAATCCGTCGTCGCAAGGCGGCTCAAATTCGCCGAGATCTTTGCCGCGGGCTTTGCCGCGGCCGGCTTCTTCCTGCACTCGGTGCCGCTGCTGTTCGCAGCACTTGCACTGTTCGGCGTCATCGCCGCGCTGTTCGGTCCCGTGAAATATTCGATGCTGCCGGACCAGCTCGAGCTCGGCGAACTCGCGACCGGCAACGCGCTGGTCGAAGGCGCGACCTTCATGGCCATCCTGCTCGGCACCGTTGCCGGCGGCCAGTTCGTGGCCGGCTCCGCGCATATGGGCTGGGTCGCATCGGCCGTGGTCGTGCTGGCCTTGCTGTCCTGGGCCTTCGCCTCCCGCATTCCCGCGACGACGCCGTCTGCACCCGATCTTCCGGTCAACGCCAATCCCTGGACCTCGACGCTCGGCCTGCTGAAGACGCTGCACGCCGATCACCGGCTGTGGGACGGCACCGTGATCGTCTCCTGGTTCTGGCTGGTGGGCGCCATCGTGCTCTCACTGCTGCCGGCACTGGTCAAGGACGTCATCGGCGGCACCGAGGGCGTGGTGACGTTGTGTCTCGCGATCTTCGCAATCGGCATCGCCATCGGCTCGCTGTTCGCCGCGAATCTGAGCCACGTTCGCCCAAACCTCGCGCTGGTGCCGATCGGCGCCATCATGATGGGGTTTGCCGGCCTCGACCTCGCCTGGGCGATCGGCGTGACCGCCAAGGGCCAGGACATCACCGCGGGCGACTTCGCGACCTCGTTCGCGGGCCTGCGCATGCTGCTCGATTTCGTCGCCTTCGCATTCGGCGGCGGGCTGTTCGTGGTTCCGTCCTTCGCCGCCGTCCAGGCCTGGTCTGCTCCCTCGGAGCGCGCCCGCATCATCGCCGCCGGCAACGTGCTGCAGGCCGCCTTCATGGTGGCCGGCTCGCTGTTCGTCGCGCTGCTGCAGGCCGGCGGATTGCACATCGGCTGGATCTTCTTTGGCCTCGGAATCGCCAGCTTCGGCGCGGTCTGGTTCGTGCTGACGAAGTGGGGCAAGGAAGGCGTGCGCGACTTTGGCGGGCTGCTGTTCCGCGCGCTGTTCCGCACCGAGGTCCGCGGGCTGGAGAACCTGCCGCCTGCTGGCACGCGCATGCTGATCGCGCCCAATCATGTCAGCCTGATCGACGGCCCGCTGCTGCACGCCGTGCTGCCGATCGACGCGAGCTTCGCTGTTGATACCGGCATCGCCAAGGCCTGGTGGGCCAAGCCGTTCCTGCGCGTGGTCAAGCACTACACCATGGACCCCAGCAAGCCGCTGGCCGCGCGCGACCTCATCAAGCTCGTCGCCGCCGGAGAGCCGGTGGTGATCTTCCCGGAAGGACGCATCACCGTCTCCGGCTCGCTGATGAAAGTCTATGACGGCACCGCGATGATCGCGGACAAGGCCGACGCGGTCGTCGTCCCGATCCGCATCGAAGGCGCCCAACGCTCGCATCTCAGCTATCTCAACGGCAGCCAGATCAAGCGCACGTGGTTTCCGCGGGTGACCGTCACCATCCTGCCGCCCGTCAAGCTTCCGGTCGATCCGTCGCTCAAGGGCAAGTCGCGCCGCAATGCCGCGGGCGCGGCACTTCAGGACGTGATGATCGACGCCATGGTGAAGAACGCCATGCTCGATCACACCCTGTTCGAGGCGCTCGGACACGCTTACCGCGACCGCGACACCGGCAAGGTCATCATCGAGGACGCGCTCGGCACCAAGCTGACCTATCGCAAGCTCATCCTGGGCGCGCAGGTCTTGAGCCGGAAGCTGGAGAACGGCACCGCTATCGGTGAGAATGTCGGCGTGCTGCTGCCGAATTCCGCAGGCGTCGCCGTCGTCTTCATGGCGTTGCAAAACATCGGCCGGGTGCCGGCGATGCTCAACTTCTCGGCCGGCCCGGTCAACGTCCTCGCCGCCATGAAGGCCGCACAGGTGAAGACCGTGCTGACGTCCAAGGCCTTCATCGAGAAGGGCAAGCTCGACAAGCTGATGGCCGCGATCTCCGCGGAAGTTCGCGTCGTCTATCTCGAGGATGTCCGCGCCTCGATCGGCACGGCCGACAAGATCAAGGGTCTGCTCGCCGGGACTACGCCGCGCGTCGTCCGCCAGGCGAGCGATCCGGCCGTCGTGCTGTTCACGTCGGGCTCGGAAGGCACGCCCAAGGGCGTTGTGCTGTCCCACCGCAACATCCTTGCGAACGCCGCACAGGCGCTGGCGCGGGTCGATGCCAACGCCAATGACAAGGTGTTCAACGTGCTGCCGGTGTTCCACTCCTTCGGGCTGACCGGGGGAATGATGATGCCACTGCTCGCGGGCATTCCGATCTACATGTACCCCTCGCCGCTGCACTATCGGATCGTGCCCGAGCTGATCTACCAGACCGGCGCCACGATCCTGTTCGGCACCGACACGTTTCTCACCGGCTACGCCCGCTCGGCGCATGCCTATGACTTCCGCACCCTGCGCCTGGTGATCGCCGGCGCCGAAGCGGTCAAGGATCGCACCCGGCAGGTCTTCATGGAACGCTACGGCATCCGCATCCTCGAGGGCTACGGCGTGACCGAGACCGCGCCGGTGCTGGCGATGAACACGCCGATGGCCAACCGCCCCGGCACGGTCGGCCGCCTGTCGCCGCTGATGGAAAGCCGCCTCGACCCGGTCCCCGGCATTGAGGAAGGCGGCCGCCTGTCGGTGCGCGGACCGAACGTGATGCTCGGATACTTGCGGGCCGAAAATCCCGGCGTGCTCGAACCGCTCGCCGAGGGCTGGCACGACACCGGCGACATCGTGGCGATCGACGCCGCCGGCTTCATCACCATCAAGGGCCGCGCCAAACGCTTTGCCAAGATCGCCGGCGAAATGGTCTCGCTGTCCGCGGTCGAGAACATCGCGACGACCCTGTGGCCGCAGGCCGCATCGGTCGCGGTGTCGATCCCGGATCCGCGCAAGGGCGAGCGTATCGTGCTGCTGACAACGGAAAAGAACGCCGAGCGCAGTGCGATGCAGGGCCAGGCCAAGGCGATCGGCGCATCCGAGCTGACCGTTCCCGCGGCGATCATGGTGGTGGACAAGGTGCCACTGCTCGGCACCGGCAAGACCGACTACGTCACCGCAACCACGATGGCCCGGGAGCAGGCCTCAAGCGCGGAGCGCGAGGTTGCCTAAGAGAGATGTCCAAGGCGCCTGACATGGGCAGCGCGCGATGCCCGGGAGTGGTACTGCTCCATGGCATCGCCCGCACCTCCGCACCCTGAAACGTCTTGAGCGGGCACTCCAGGCGACCGGGTTCGCGACACTCAACATCGACTATGCGAGCCGCAGGAAGCCGATTGCAGCGCTCGCGAGATCCACCCGGCGATCACCGATTTCGCAGAACGTGATGCGCCCGCCCCCCGTCAGGTGGTCACGGTCCAGGGATCGATTATAGTCAGACCGGCAGCCTTGAACGCACTCGTGTCGCGCGATGCCACTGCGAACCCGTGCGCGGCGGCGATCGCGGCGATATAGCCATCGGGCGTGGGGAAGCCTTTCCCGGCCGCGCGCGCCTTGACGGCGAGATCGGCATAGCGCCGCGCCGCGGCGGTATCGAAGGGCAGAATGCGGGCCGCGAACAGGTCCAGCACGCCGTCAAGCGCAGCTGCCAGCCTGTCCCTACGCTTGCCGCGCGGCAACGCGCTGATCCCGAACAACAGTTCGGCAATGGTGACGCTGGAGAGAAACAGCGTCTCGGCCGCCTGGGCGTCGAGCCAGTCGCGGACCGATGGATGCGGTTCGGGCTTCATAGCCTCGGAGACCACATTGGTATCGAGCAGGATCATTCGAAGCGCACCGGCTCAGCGGGACGCGCGTCGCGGCCAAGTTCAAGTGCCTCGACGTCGGCATTGGTGAGGCCGATCTTCCGGCTCATCTCCGAAAGAGCGGTGCCAAGCCGCAGCCGGCCCTCGGGACGCACTGCGGCCTCCAGAATGGCGCGCATTTCCGCTTCCGCACTGCGATTGTGCTGCGCCGCGCGGACTTTCAAGGCGCGATGCGCCTCCTCGGAAAGGTTGCGGATGGTGACGGCGGCCATGATGGCATCCTCCGGAGACTGACTGCAATGCTATCAAAATAGAACCTTTGATAGCATTTTTCAAGGGCGACT
Source organism: Bradyrhizobium sp. Kon58 (assembly GCF_055807455.1). Taxonomy (NCBI): domain Bacteria; kingdom Pseudomonadati; phylum Pseudomonadota; class Alphaproteobacteria; order Hyphomicrobiales; family Nitrobacteraceae; genus Bradyrhizobium; species Bradyrhizobium sp. Kon58. The sequence goes on along the minus strand of NZ_JBVVOT010000012.1, from coordinate 101,586 downwards.
GCGGCGCTCACGCGCCGCCCGAACCTCCTTACCGGGATGCCGAACTTCTTCTCTCTACCGCTCACGTGCGCGAAACCCGCTTCCGCAAGTCTGAATCTCAAGAACTGCCTTCTCCGCGGCGCTCCTGCGCATAACGCACCAACGCCGCGAAGCGATAGATGCCGTGCACGAACTTGCCGTAGGGCATGGTGATGAACAGCGCGAACACTGCCCCCAAATGCAACGCAAGCAGCGGTCCCATGGCAGCGGTCTCCCGCAAGAGCAGAAGCAGCATGCCGGTGAAGCCGGCGAGGAACAGCATGGCGATGAAGCCGACATCCATGCCGTAGCGCTGCTCGTCGAGCAGCGCCGGATCGCGCCGCATCTTGGCGGCGAACAGGCCGATCGGCCCGATGATCAGGCCGATGCCACCGAGCGTGCCGAGAACCACCGGCAGATCCCACCACGGATACGGCGCCTCGCGGCCGAGCGGATAGTGATACAGCGTGGCGACCGAGGTCGCGGCGAAGCAGAGCAGGAAGCCGTAGAAGGTCAGGTGATGGAAAAGCTTGCGCCGGTCGGTCGGCTTGTCATCCTCATTGTAGCAGCCGACGCCGCCACCATGAAGATAGCGCAGCTCACCAGCGTCGCGTATCGCCTGAAAGATGGAGCCGCCGTCCGCACGGCCGCCGATCGGCGGGCCGATATCCCGCCAGAACGCACGCACGCTCATCACCAGCGCGAAGATCGCATAGAGGAAGGCGGCGCTGAACAACGCCGCCATCGCGTTGTGCGGCATCAACTTGTAGAACGCGCCGGGGCCCGTGTGCACGCCAAACAGCACGCTGCGGTCGTTCAGGGCCGCAAAGCCGAGGATGAAGGCGGCCATGCTGAGCGCGGCGACGATGCTGATGACGAGACCATTACGCGCGAAGGCACCGGACAGCGCGTGCGGCCAGGCATAGGCCGCATAGGATTCCGCGCGCGCGATCGCCAGCGTCTGCGGGACGTTGACGTCGAATTCGTGCGGCGGCGAGAACTGGCAGTCGACGTAGCAGGCGCCGCAGCCATGGCAGAGATTGGCGAGATAATTGAGGTCGCCGTCGGAGAAGGCGCGCCGCATCTCCATGGCGGGAAACACCGCGCAAAGACCCTCGCAGTAACGGCAGGAATTGCAGACCGTCATCAGGCGGTCGGCTTCGTCCAAAATTCTGGTTCCGTGCATGGCTTTACTTCGTCAGACCTTTGCCCTCGAGCCATTTCTGGATCAGGGCTGCGACCTCGAGGTTGTTCTTGTCCATCATCACCATATGCGAATTGCCCTTGATGCCGGCCTGCGGGAGATCGATGATGTCGACGCTGCCCCCGGCCGCCTTGATGGCGTCCGCAAAGGCGATGCCATTAGCGCGGATCTTGGGCCAGCGCGAATCGCGCTCGATATAGTCGCCGTAGATGATGAGGGTCGGGATGTTCTTCAGCACATCCGCCTTGGCGGGATCGCCGATGCCTGCCGGCTCGATCGCAATCAGCGCCTTGACCTTGTCGGGACGGGCTTGCGCGACCTTGAAGCCGAAGGTGCCGGCTTGGCTGTGGAACAGAAGCACCGAGGGGCCGACGCGATCGATCTCGGCGATATAGGCGGCGATGGTCGCATCGTCGGTCGTGGTCCAGCGCGGCACGTTCTGCTTGACGAAATTCTCGTAACCCTCGACGGGGAACTGGTTGCCCGGCAACAATCTTCGCTTGGCGGGATCGGGATCGTATGAGTTCGGTCCATCGCCGATGCGGAAACGCTCGAACGGGTTGGCCGTGGTCAGGAAGACCGGCTCGCTCTTGAAAATATCGGGGTACTGCGCCCAGCCCGCGCGTCCGCGCTCTACCGCGTCGGAATTATAAACTGCCCACCTCTTGCGCAGAAAATAATTCAGCCAGCCTTCGCGTCCGTCCGGCGTGGTCTCGTAGGTGACGCCCGTCAATCCGCCGCCGTGCCACATCAGCAAGGGATAGGCACCCTTCTCGTTAGCCGGCAGAAAATATTGCACGTACATCTGCTCGACCTGATACGTGCCGTTGGGATCGACCTTGGCCGGCACCCCACCGGGCGCGAACACGACCTCCCTCACCGGCTTGCCGGAGATTTCGACGAGGCGGCCGCCGACATGGAACGAACCCATGTCTCGCAGCGTGATCGGCTCGGCCGCCTGGGCGTGGCCGACGATTAGCAGCGCCGCGATCGAAGCGATGGCAATGCGTGACATGGTTCCTCCCTCGTGTCTTTTCTTCGTCCTAGTTCTTCGCGTGGCGTGCCGCTTCCCGTCCTGCAATCCGTCCGAACACGCTTCCGATGGTCATGCCCATGCCGGCAGCATAGCCCTTGCCGAGCACGTTGCCGGCCATGATCTCGCCGGCGGCGAACATGTTGGCCGACGGCTTGCCGTCAGCCATCAGCATGCGCGCTTCCCTGGTCACGCGCGTGCCGAGATAGGTGAAGGTGATGCCGGGCCGCACCGGATAGGCTAGGTAGGGCGGCGTCTCGATCCGCCGTGCCCAATGCGTCTTCGGCGGCGTGATGCCTTCGGTGCGGCAATCGTCCAGAATGGTGTGGTCGAAGGTGCCGGGCTGCACCGCGGCATTGAATTCGGTAATCGTCTTTTCCAGCGCAGCCGAATCGAGCTCGAGCTTGCCCGCAAGCTCGGCAATCGTCTGCCCTGCGATCGGCGGGAACAGCGTCGGCATGAAGCTCGTGACCACGGTGGAATCGAAGATGATGTAGGCGATCTGGTCGGGCTGCGCGGCCACCAGCCGGCCCCAGATCGCGTAACGCTTCGGCCAGATGTCCTCACCTTCATCATAGAAGCGCTGCGCCAGCTTGTTGACGACGATGCCAAACACGACGGAATCGTGCCGCGTGATGATGCCGCCGTCGAATTTCGGCGCGCGCGCGTCGATCGCGACCGCATGGCACTGGGTGGGGTCGCCGACCTCCTGCACGCCCCTGGCGAGCAGCATCTTCAGGATTGAGCCGCGGTTATAGGGCGTGCCGCGGATCAGAAAATTGTCGGCGGCCTCGCCCCAATATTGCTTCAGCCATTCGATGTTGGCCTCGAACCCGCCGGCCGCGGCGACCAGCGATGTCGCGCGTATCTCGGTATCGCCCTTGATCGGCCGCTTGAGGCGAGCAGCGAGAAACATGCCGTCCTCGATCACGAGGTCGGTGACCTCGGCGTCGTATTCGACGTCGACGCCGAGCTTCTCGGCGGTGAGATAAAGTGCGTTCAACATCGCGCGGCCGCCACCGAGAAAGAAGGAGTTGGTGCGACCGAGGCTCAGCGTGCCGCCAAGCGAGGGCTGCCAGCGCACGCCCTGCTCGACGATCCAGTTCAAGATGTCCTTGGACTCCCGTATCATGTGCCGGGCGAGCACCTCGTCGGTCTGGCCGCCGGTGACGCGCAGGAGATCCTCCCAAAACTCTTCCTCGGTGTAGGGGCCGGTGAGGATTTCGGTCGCCTCGTCATGGGCGCAACGCATGTTGCGGGTGTGGCGCGTGTTGCCGCCGCGATAGAATTTTGGCGCACCTTCGAGCACCATCACGGACGCCCCACCGCGTCGCGCACTGATCGCCGCACACAGCGCCGCGTTGCCGCCGCCGATCACCAGCACATCGTATTTGCTGCTCATGCCGTCTGCCCGTGCGACGAAGTTGGAAACATTCTGCCCGCCGGCAGCGTCGGTCAATCCGGGATCATTGCGCACCTTTGTATACAAAGCTATACAAACGTCCGGCAAGCGCCATCGCTGCATGGGCAGGATGCGCGAGCCCACGAGGATGGATGGCAAGACGTCCGACAAAGGTAGGCGGCTCGATCGCGCGCGGCGGCGGCGTGGCACTGGGCGAAGCCGTGTTCCGCTCGCTCTGCGAGGCGTTGCAGGCCGGCAGCTACCGCGCCGGCGACCGCCTGCGCGAGGAGGAGGTCGCCCAGCGGCTGAAGGTCAGCCGCACCCCGGTGCGGGAGGCTCTCGGGCGACTTGCGGCCCGCGGGTTCGTCGAACCTGCCGGCGGCCGCGGCCTGATTGTGCGCAACCTCGACATCTCGGAGGTGCTCGAGCTCTACGCCATGCGCGAGATCATGGAGGGCGCCGCCGCCCGACTTGCGGCCGAGCACGCCTCGGCGCCCGAGATCGATGCACTCAGGGATATCGAGCAGGCCTTTGTCGAAGCGTCCGAGGCCGACGCGACCGAGATGGCAGGAGACATGGCAAGACTCAACCGCGCCTTCCACGAAGCGATCTGCCGCGCCGCGCGCAACCGCTATCTCGACAACGCTTCGCGCGAATTGCAGGACTGGATCGCCCTGCTCGGTCCAACCACGTTCACGGTATCGGGCCGCCCCTCGACCAGCCACGGTGAGCACCAGGCCATCATCGAAGCCATCGCGGCTCGCGACGGCGGCAAAGCGGAGCAGCTCGCGCGCACACACATCCGCGAAGCGCTGCGCTGCCGGCTGAAGCTGTTGCAAAAGCAGTAGTAGAGCGCGGCGCTCAGGCGACCAGTTCCGCGACGATCGCCTTCAACACGTCCCGCACATCGGCCGGACTGAGCCGCACCTGCAGTCCGCGCTGGCCGCCATTCACGTACACATAGTCATGTGCGAGCGCGCTCTGCTCGATCACGATGCGCACGGGCTTTCGCTGCCCGAATGGGCTGATGCCGCCAACCTTGTAGCCGGTGAGGCGCTCGGCCTCCGGTAGCTTCATCATCTGCGCCGACTTGCCGCTGAAAGCAGCGGCGAGCTTCTTCATCGAGACTTCCTGGTCGGATGGGACGATCACGCAGACCGGCTTGCCATCGACGAGCGCCATCAGCGTCTTCAAGACGCGCGCGGGGTCTTCGCCAAGCGCAGCAGCCGCCTGGAGGCCGATGCTCTCGGCATCGGGATCATAGTCGTAAGCGTGGACGGTGAAGGCAACACCGGCGGCTGTGAGCGCGCGTGTGGCTGGGGTGGCTTTGGACATGGACGATGTTTACCACCGCCATTGCGAGGAGCGAAGGGACGGCAACACGGGTGGACGCATACACCACAGCCTCAGCGTCGTCCCGGCGAAGGCCGGGACCCATAACCACAGGCAGGAGTTTGGTGAAAACTCGTCGTTCGGTACGCCCACCATCCGCTAAGGAGACACCTCGCGGTATGGGTCCCGGCCTTCGCCGGGACGACGCCGCATATTTGGAGGCATTGTGCCGCCAAATAGCCGGCGACCGCCGCAGCCCTACTCCGCCGCGTCCCGCATTTCGGCGCGCTCGGCTCTCGCCGCGCAGAACTTGAACTCCGGGATCTTGCCGAACGGATCGAGCGCCGGGTTGGTCAACAAATTCGCCGCCGCTTCCGCGTAGCAGAACGGCATGAACACCATGTTCTCGGGAACGTCGCGGTCGGAGCGGACCTTGACCTCGACCGCGCCGCGGCGGGTCTCGAGCCGAATGAAATCGCCCGGCGCGAGCTTCTTCCTGTGCATGTCCTTTGGCGACATGAACGCGACCGCCTCGGGCTCGATCTGGTCGAGCACCTGCGCGCGGCGGGTCATCGAGCCGGTGTGCCAATGCTCCAGCACGCGGCCGGTCGAGAGCACCATCGGATATTCGGCGTCGGGGATCTCGTCGGGCGGGATGACGTGAGCCGGAACGATCTTGCCGCGGCCGCTCGCGGTCGGGAAGCCCGTGGTGAAGATGATCTCGTTGCCGGGCATGTCGGGACCATCGACGGGATAGGTGACCGCGCCCTCGCGGACCAGCCGCTCCCAGGTGATGTTCTTCAACGACGGCATCAACTCTGCCATCTCGGTGAAGACTTCGCCGGGACCGGCATAATTCCACGGCAGGCCCATGCGCTTGCCGATCTCCTGGATGATCCAGAGATCCTGCCGCGCATCGCCCGGCGGCTTGATCACCTGGCGCGCGAGCTGCACGCGGCGATCGGTGTTGGTGAAGGAGCCTTCCTTTTCGGCAAACGCCGAGGCCGGCAGGATGACGTCGGCGTGGAACGCGGTCTCGGTGACGAAGAGATCCTGCACCACGAGATGATCGAGCATGGCAAGCGCCTGGCGCGCGTGCTGGAGATCGGGGTCGGACATCGCAGGGTTCTCGCCCTCGATATACATGCCCGTGATCTCGCCGGCGTGGATCGCGTTCATGATCTCGACCACGGTCAGACCGCGCACGGGATCGAGATCCTGGCCCCACAGCTTCTCGAACGCACCGCGCATGTCGTCGCGGCCAACCGGCTGATAGTCCGGCAGGAACATCGGGATCAGACCGGCATCGGAAGCGCCCTGCACGTTGTTCTGGCCGCGCAGCGGATGCAGGCCGGTGCCGGGGCGACCGACCTGGCCGGTGATCAGCGCCAGCGCAATCAGGCAGCGCGCATTGTCGGTGCCGTGGACATGCTGGCTGATGCCCATGCCCCAGAAGATGATCGACGATTTTGCGCGCGCATAGGTTCGCGCGACCTCACGCAGGGTCTGCGCCGGGATGCCGCAGATCGGCTCCATCTTCTCCGGCGTGAACTCCTTGATCTTCTCCTTGAGGTCCTCGAACCCCTCGGTGTAGCCGGCGATGTACTGGTCGTCGGTCAAACCTTCCGTGATGATCGTGTGGATCATCGCGTTCAGCATGGCGACGTCGGAGCCCGGCTTGAACTGCAGATGCTTGGTCGCATGGCGCGACAGCGTCTGCCGGCGCGGGTCCATGACGAACAGCTTTGCGCCGTTCTGCTTGACCGCGTTCTTGATGAAGGTTGCCGCGACCGGATGATTCACGGTCGGGTTGGCGCCGATCACGATGATGACCTCGGCGTCCATCGCAGCCGAGAACGGCGCGGACACCGCGCCCGAGCTCAGGCCTTCGAACAGCGCCGCGACCGACGAGGCGTGGCACAGACGGGTACAATGGTCGACGTTGTTGGAGCCGAAGCCGGTGCGCACCAGCTTCTGGAACAGATAGGCCTCCTCGTTCGAACCCTTCGCCGAACCGAAGCCGGCCAGCGCCTTCACGCCCTTCTCGTCGCGGATCTTGACGAGGCCCTTGGCCGCGATGTCGAGAGCTTCTTCCCAGCTCGCTTCGCGGAAATGCGTGAACGGATTGGCCGGATCGACCTGGTCGTTGGAATCCTTCTTCGCGTTCGGCAGCCGAACCAGCGGCTTGGTCAGGCGATGCGGATGGTGGATGTAGTCGAAGCCGAAGCGGCCCTTGACGCAGAGACGGTTGCGGTTGGCCGGGCCATCGCGGCCCTCGGCATAGATCACCTTCTCGTCTTTGACCTCATAGGTCACCTGGCAGCCGACGCCGCAGAACGGGCAGAGCGAATCCACCTTCTTGTCGGCATAGACGACACGGGTCTGCGCCTCGTCGAGCATCACGGCCGGCATCAGCGCTCCGGTCGGACAGGCCTGCACGCATTCGCCGCAGGCAACGCAGGTGGACTCGCCCATGGGATCGTCGAAATCGAACACGATTTTCGAGCCGTGGCTGCGATAGGCCATGCCGATGACGTCGTTGACCTGGACCTCGCGGCAGGCGCGCACGCACAGGCCGCACTGGATGCAGGCATCGAGATTGACGCGCATCGCCGGATGGCTGGCGTCGGTCGCCCAACGCTCGGCGGCGGGGAAGCGGCTTTCGGTGACGCCCGTGGTTTCGGCCCAATGCCAGAACTTGGAGTCCGGATCGTGCGAGGTCTCGCGCGCCGGCTGATCGGCGACCAGCAGCTCCATCACCATCTTCTGCGCCGATACAGCCCGCGCGGATTCGGTCTTCACCTTCATGCCGACCGACGGCGTGCGCTTGCAGGACGCCGCGAGCACACGCTCGCCCTCGATCTCGACCATGCAGGCGCGGCAATTGCCGTCGGGGCGATAATCCGGCGCGGGCGAATAGCACAGATGCGGAATCTCGCGGCCCTGACGTTTTGCGACTTGCCAGATCGTCTCGCCTGCATTGGCCTCGACCTGCTTGCCGTCGAGCTCGAACGTAATCTTCGTCATTCGGCCGCTTCCTTGAACTCGTCAGGGAAATATTTGATCACAGTGGACAGCGGATTCGATGCCGCCTGTCCAAGCCCGCAGATCGAGGCATCGCGCATCGCCTGGCTCAATTCGTCCAGGAGAGCGCGGTTCCAGACCGGTTGCTGCATCAGCAGCGCGGCCTTCTGGGTTCCGACGCGACACGGCGTGCATTGGCCGCAGCTCTCGTCCTCGAAGAACTTCATCAGGTTCAACGCGGCCGCGCGCACGCTGTCCTGTTGCGACAGGATCACGATCGCGGCAGAGCCGATGAAGCAGCCGTATTTTTCAAGCGTGCCGAAATCGAGCGGGATGTCGTCCATCGCCGCCGGCAGGATGCCGCCGGACGCACCACCCGGCAGGTACGCATAGAACTGATGGCCATCGGCCATGCCGCCGCAATATTCGTCGATCAGCTCGCGCACGGTGATGCCAGCAGGCGCGAGCTTCATGCCGGGATTCTTGACGCGGCCCGAGACCGAGAAACTGCGCAGGCCGTGCCGCTCATGGCGGCCGTGGCCCTTCCACCAATCGGCGCCCTTCTCGACGATGTCGCGCACCCACCACAAGGTCTCGATGTTGTTGATCAACGTCGGCAGGCCGAACAGGCCAACCTGGAATGGATAAGGCGGCTTGTGCCTGGGCAGGCCGCGCTTGCCCTCGATGCTTTCGAGCAGCGAGGATTCCTCGCCGCAGATATAGGCGCCGGCGCCGCGGCGCATGTGCAGCGTCGGACCGCCCGGCGGCAGCTTTGCGATCTCGCGTTCGAGGATTTCGCGCGAGGCCGGATATTCGTCGCGGAGGTAAATGTAGATATCCGAGGCCTGCACCACATGGGCGCCGATCAGCATGCCCTCGAGGAAGCGGTGCGGATCGCTCTCGAGATAGACGCGATCCTTGAACGTGCCGGGCTCGCCCTCGTCGCCGTTGATCGCCATCAGCCGCGGACCTGGTTCACCGAGCACCGCGCGCCATTTACGTCCCGTCGGGAAGCCGGCTCCGCCGAGACCGCGCAACGAGGCGTCGTCGAGCGCCTTCAGCAGGTCGTCCGTCGGTAGCTTGCCCGAGCGCAGGCGATTGAGCAGATTGTAGCCGCCGCCGGCGACATAGGCCTCATAGCCGATATATTTGGGTAGATGCGCGTGGGTGTCGCCAGCCTTCGCCGCCGCCATGACATTGGCGACCGTCGCGTGGTCAACAAAGTTGTGTCCGACTTCCGCGGCAGGCGCCGTGTCGCAGCGGCCGACGCAGGGCGCGCGTACCACGCGGATGCCGGGACCGGACGCATCCTGCAAATCGGCGAGCAGCTTCTCTCCGCCGAGCATCGCGCAGGTCAGCGAATCGCAGACGCGGATCGTCAGCGGCGCGATATCGGGCTCGCCTTCCTTCACCACGTCGAAATGCGCGTAGAAGGTTGCAGTCTCGAACACCTCGGCGAACGCGAGCTTCATCTCGTCGGCGAGCGCGGCGAGATGCGCGGCAGAGATCTGGCGATACTTGTCCTGGATCAGATGCAGATATTCGATCAAGAGGTCGCGACGCCGCGGCCTGTCGCCGAGCAGCTGCGCGATCTCATGCGCGGCGGTGGGATCGACCTGCCGTCCCTTGGGCGTGGACTTGGCGCGCTTCCGTCCCTGGCCGGGATGTTCGAACTCGCGAACGTTGTGAACGTCGTCGTTGCTGCTCATGGAGAGGTCGCGTTCTCTTCAAATGCGTGATCAGTCTAGGCGGGATCGCCAAAGCAATCAGCCTTCGTTTCCCGATTCGATCAGCGGAACCACCGGTTCTGCGTCCCGCAGATCAAGCCAAATTCGACGCAACTCTAGTCTCTGGTATGCCAGATGCAAGACAATTTAGAGCGTCTCTAGAATGATTTAGGAGGCAGGCGGTCGCCCGCCATGCCCCTTTACGCGTGCGCCAGACGGAACCCGATCTCAGGTCTTGCTCATGCACTCTTCGATGTAGAACCAGCGGTCATCGCCGGCGAGGCCCTTGGCGTTCACGTCGGCGCGGCAGGCCTTGAGCTTCGGCTTGTTGGCCGCCCATTTCGCCTTCATGTCTTTCAGCTTCTGCATGGTGAGTTTCATCTTGCCAGGCTTGGCTTCGGTCGTTGCAGCAGGCGCCGCCGGTGTCGTTGCCGTCTGCGCGGATGCGGCATGAAGGCCAGCGACGAGCAACGCGGCCGCAAGGCAAGTTCGAAGGCAAGTTCGGGTGCGAATCATTTTAATCCCCCTAAGTCCCATTCTTGATGATGTCTGAAAGGCCAACGAAGCGGGACGCCTGATGAGCATCCCGCTTCTGTTTCAACGGCGGATCAGAAGATTTTGACCGCACTCTCCAATGTCTTCCAGACACCCCAAAGCAGGGGGACGCCGACGAAGGCCCAGAACAGCGCCGCCTTGGCGTCAAGCCCGCCAAATCCGATGCCGTAGGAGCCGTGCGGCCCCGCGGCGGCGGCGTTGGCGCTTGCCGCCTGCAACTTGGCGACATCAGCCTCCTTCATGTGCCATTTCGAATCGACCGGCTTGATCAGATAGTTGCAGATCAGGCCCGCGATCAGCATGGCGCACAGGATGTACATGGTGGTGTTGTAGAGCTGGTCGCGCGGCACGCCTGCCGCGAGTTGGAACTCGCGGATGTAGTTGACGACGACAGGGCCGATGATGCCCGCGGTGGACCACGCCGTCAGCAGCCGGCCATGGATGGCGCCGACGAACTGGGTTCCGAACATGTCGGCGAGGTAGGCCGGCACGGTGGCGAAGCCGCCGCCATACATCGACAGGATGATGCCGAAGCCAAGCACGAACAGGAGCTTCGAACCCATCGCCGCAAAGGTCGGCGCCAGCGCGTAGAGCGCGATGCCGAGGATGAAGAACGTATAATAGGTGTTCTTGCGCCCGATCTTGTCCGACAGCGATGCCCAGAAGAAGCGGCCGCCGATGTTGAACAGCGACAGCAATCCGGCGAAGCCCGCCGCGATCGCGGCGATCTGCGCCTTCTGTCCCGCATCAAGCGCGTTGAAGCCGACGTTAGGCAGGCCGATCAACTTGCCGGCGAAGATCTCCTGCAGCATCGGCGAGGCCATGCCGATCACGCCGATGCCGGCCGACACGTTCAGGCACAGCACCCACCAGATCAGCCAGAACTGCGGCGTCTTGTGCGCGTCGTTGAGATGGACGTTGGCCTTCGAGATCATCGCGTTGGCCTTCGACGGCGCGGTCCAGCCCTCGGGCTGCCAGCCGGGCGGCGGCAAACGATAGCGGAACGCGCCGATCATCATGAACACGAAGTAGATGACGCCCATCGTGACGAAGGTCTCCCAGACGCCGACCGAGGCCGGGGTCTTGAAGTAGTTCATCAACAGGTTCGCCAGCGGTGCGCCGATCATGGCGCCACCGCCGAAGCCCATGATGGCCATGCCGGTCGCCATGCCGCGACGATCCGGGAACCACTTCACGAGCGTCGACACCGGCGAGATATAGCCAAGACCGAGACCGATGCCGCCGATCACGCCCGAACCCAGCCACAACAACCAGAGCTGATGGGTGTAAACCCCGATCGCACCGAGGAAGAGGCCGCCGCACCAGCACAGCGCCGAGACGAAGCCGGCCTTGCGCGGGCCTACGCGCTCCAGCCAGCCGCCCCAGACCGCAGCCGCGATACCGAGCAGCACGAAAAAGAGCGTGTACATCCACCCCATGCTGGCGACCTTCCAGTCGCAGCTGGTCGTGAACAGCTCCTGAAACAGCGACATCTCTGCGCACGCCTTCGGCGCGGTCACTCCGATCGCGCGCGACAGCGGCAGCCAGAACACCGAGAAGCCGTAGGCCATGCCGATGCAGAGATGGATGCACAGGGCGGCCGGCGGCACCAGCCAGCGATTGAACCCGGCGGTCGCGATGGTCCGCTCGCGATCCAGAAAACCTGCGCCGGCACCCGAAAGTGTTCCAGCGCTCTCGATGGTAGACATGCATTCCTCCCCTGAAGCCGCCCTTCTGAACGGCCTGCCACGACGGTCCTGTTCCTCAGCCTGCAGCGCAGCCTTTGTCCCTGCTGCTCCGCACAATGATCGACGCGCGCCAGGATCGTCACGCGCATCCGAGACGTTAAACCCCTAACCTTGGGGGCTATGCCCGACGCCACGGCCGGGCTTCTTTCGATGGCCCATTTGCTCCGTATATCGCAGGCAAGACTCAACCTCCGCGTCTCGGCGGAGGAACTCAATTGGGGCAGAAGTGGTGATCGATGTCGATAGACAAAAGGTAGGTATCAACCGAGTGACCGCCGGCTAAGTGGGCGGCGCACCATTGAGATTTTCTATCGATCGATTGGCCTTCTCAATCAAGAACACGATACGCGCGTCGTTGCGCTCGGTGATCTCCACCGTGTCGCCGGTCTCCCGGATCAGGTTCGGAATGTCAATCACCGACAGGGGATCGGTGCAGTACACTTCGAGCTGATCGCCCGGCTGCAACGGCTTCAGCGCTTTGCGCGTCTTCAGGGCGGGCAGCGGGCATTTCAGTCCGGTGAGATCGAGCGTCGTTCTGGTCATCGGCGCAACATGGCGGGAGGGGTCGATGGCGTCAACGCCAAGACAGGCCCGAGACAGCGCCAAGATGCACCCAGACTCAGAGCAAATCGGCATAGGACAGGAAACCCACGCTCTGCCCCGGCTCGACACGCGTGACCTCCTCATCGAGCTCGATGAGGCCGTCGGTGTCGACCAGCGAGGACAACAGCCCTGCCCCCTCGCGTGGAAACTTGATGGCCTCGAGTTCGCCGTCCTGCGTGCGCCGCAAGGAGGCGCGAACATATTCGCGACGCCCCACCTTCTTCTTGTAGGTGAATGCCGCGCGCACCGGGATCGGCAACAGCGGCGCCGGCAGGCTGCCCGCAAGCGCCAGCACCGTCGGCCGCACCACATGCACGAAGGTGACGAAACTCGCGACGGGATTGCCCGGCAATCCGATCAGCGGCGTGCCCTCGATGATGCCCATCGCCACGGGCCGTCCCGGCTTGATCGCCATCCGCCACAACACCAGCGAGCCGATGCTCTCGACCGCCGCTTTGACGTGATCCTCTTCCCCGGTCGATACGCCGCCGGTGGTGAGGATCAGATCATGCGTGCCGGCGACTTGCTTCAGGCCATTCGCAAGCGAGATACGTTCGTCGCGCAAAATGCCGAGATCGCTGACATCGCAGCCGAGCCGGCGCAGCATCGCCATCAGCATGAAGCGATTGGAATCGAACAGCTGCGAGGGTGCGCGCGGCTCGCCGGGCGAGGCCAGTTCGTCACCGGTCGAGAACACCGCGACACGGATGCGTCTGACGACGTCGAGCCTGACCAGGCCGAACGCCGCCGCGAGCGCGACATGCTGCGGCAGCAAGCGCTGGCCTGCGCGCAGCGCGAGATGGCCCTGGGGAATGTCCTCTCCCGCAGGGCGAACATTCGCACCCTGCTTCAGGCCCGGCGGCAGCACAATTCGGCCGGTATCGTCGACGCGGACGTCTTCCTGCATGAAGACGGTTTCGGCATCCGGCGGCATCGGCGCGCCGGTGAAAATGCGCGCGGTGTGGCCGGCCTTGATCGGCGCCAGCGCCAGACCGCCGGCCTGGATGCGGCCATCGAGCGGGAGTGCCCGCTCGGCGCTATCAGGAAGATCTGCGTTGCGCACGGCGTAGCCGTCAACAGCGGAATTGGTGAAGGGCGGCAGCGGCAGCGGCGCCGCGATATCGCGGGCCAGCACCCGCCCATCAGCATCGATGAGCGCCACGGTTTCGAGATCGACAATCGCGTTGACGCGCGTCGTGATCAGGCGAACGGCCTCGTTGACCGACATCAACGGTCCGCCGAAGGCAAAACAATCGTCCGACAGTTGCGCCATGGTGCCTCGTCAGCGCATCGCAGCGCTTTTCGCGACCGCTTCCTCGACCGGCATCGCCGCGCGCAGCAGCAATTCCGCGGCGGCGGCGATATCGTCGAGATGGACCGTCGGCAGTCGGGTTTCAATGGCAACGTCAGCCGCGATCCCGAAAATTCCGGGATCATCGGGAAACAGCAGCGGCTTGTCGTTGGCGGCGCGATGCACTTCGATCTTGCGATGTGGCTCGCGCTTGAAACCCTCGACCACGACGAGATCGACGGCCGACAATTTGCTCAACAGTTCCGGCAGACGCGGCTCCGCCGCCCCGCGCAATTCGTGCATCAGCGCCCAGCGATTTGACGAAGCAACCAGCACCTCGGCCGCGCCGGCCTCGCGATGGCGCCAGGAATCCTTGCCGGGCACGTCGACGTCAAATTGGTGATGCGCATGCTTGATGACAGAGACGCGCAAGCCAAGCGCATTGAAGTGCGGGATCAGCCGCGTCAACAGCGTGGTCTTGCCCGCACCGCTCCAGCCTGCAAGGCCGATGACTTTCATTCCAGCTCCGTCTCCGCGAGCGACCCGGTCCTTGATGGAACCACTCTCTCCTCCGTCATTGCGAGCGCAGCAATCCAGGGAATGCATCCACGGCGGCAGCCTGGATTGCTTCGCTTCGCTCGCAATGACGAATAGGCGGCATTTCGTTCTCTCGCCAGCATGCTTATATCGGCTTGACCCGAATGTCATGCTAACGTCGCGGCCATGATGAAGATCGACAAAGCCCCAGCACCCCTGATCGTCCCTGATACCGACGACCCGCGCCTCACCGAGAGCGTGACCGGGACCGACCAGTCCGGCGCCAGGATCGAAATCAAGGTGCCGGTGGAGCGCCCCCTGACGCTCTACCTGAATTCGCAGGAGATCGTCACCATGATGACGATCGGCGACTATCCGGAATATCTAGCGCTGGGCTATTTGCTCAACCAGAATATGCTGAAGTATGATGACGCGGTCACCGAGGTCGAATACGACGACGACCTCCAGGTGGTGGTGGTGCGCACCGAGCACCACACCAATTTCGAAGCCAAGCTGAAGAAGCGAACGCAGACTTCGGGCTGCGCGCAGGGCACCGCCTTCGGCGATCTGCTGGAGGCGGTCGAGAGCGTCGCGTTGCCGAAGGCGGAGCTGCGCACCTCCTGGCTCTACCAGATGACCCAGACCATCAACACCATGCCCTCGCTCTATCTGGAGGCAGGTGCGATCCACGGCTGCGTGCTGTGCAGAGAGGGCGAGCCGCTCTGCTACACCGAGGATGTCGGCCGTCACAACGCCGTCGACAAGATTGCGGGCTGGATGTACCGCCACGGCGTCGATGCATCCGACAAGATCCTCTATACCACCGGACGGCTCACCTCCGAGATGGTGATCAAGACGGTCCGCATGGGAATTCCGATCCTGGTTTCGCGCTCCGGCTTCACCGCCTGGGGCGTCGATCTCGCCCGGCAGGTGGGCTTGACGCTGGTCGGCCGCGCGCGCGGCAAACGGTTCATCGCGTTGTCGGGGGCAGAGCGCATCGTCTACGACCAGAACCTCGCTTATGTCGAGGAGGAATCGGCCAAGCACAAGCGCAAGGGTAAAAGTGGTGACGATTAGCTTTCCGACCACGCAAGGCGTGCTGCTCGCCGGCGGTCTCGCGCGGCGCATGGGCGGCGGCGACAAGCCGATGCGCACCATCGGCGGCCGCACCATCCTGGAACGCGTAATCGCACGCCTGAAGCCGCAATGCAGCGGCCTGATCCTCAATGCCAACGGCGATCCCGACCGCTTCGCTAAGTTCGGTTTGCAGGTCGTTGCCGACGACGTGCCCGGCTTCCCCGGTCCGCTCGCCGGCATCCTTGCCGCGCTCGACTGGACCGCGGCGAACCGGCCTGAGGTGGAATGGGTGCTCAGTGCCGCCGGCGACTGCCCGTTCCTGCCGCGAAATTTGATCGCGCGCCTGCATGAAGAACGTATCGCCGCGAATGCCGAGCTCGCCGTTGCGGCATCAGGCGGCCAGTCGCATCCGGTGATCGGCTTGTGGCGGGTTGGCTTGCGCGACGAACTGCGTCACGCGCTGGTGGTCGAAGACCTCCGCAAGATCGATCGCTGGACCGCGCGTTATCCGCTCGCGACCGTGACGTGGCCGACGGAGCCGATCGATCCGTTCTTCAATGCCAACACGTTCGAGGACATCGCGGAAGCCGAGCGGCTGGCCGCACTGGATGCGGCGTCCTAACCAAGCTCTACGCCGGCCGGAATCCGGCCCGCTCCAGTGCGGCGCGCGCTTCGTCCGAACCGAGTGCGGCGAGAAAGGCCTGCACCGCAGGACGCTGCTTGCGCGCCGTCACCAACGCGAAGTCATAATGTTCCTCCGCGAGCGGAATGAAACCGAGGCCGACCGCATGGGCGACCGGTGCAATGGTCATGCCCCAGTCGGCGCGGTGCTGTGCGACCGCCGCGGCCACCGCATTGTGCGAGCGCGGCTGGTTCCAATAGCCTTCCGGGCGCGCACCACCAAGCAACCGGTCGATCAGGATGCGCGTGCCGGCGCCCTGGTTGCGGTTGACCATGATGCAGGAGAGATCAGCGAGCGCCGCGGCCACGGCGTCCTTCGCGCTGTGGCCTTCGAAACGCTTGTCGCCCTTGCGAAATACGATGCCCTGCATCCGTCGCCAGCCCGGCACGAGCTCGAGTCCTTCGACGAGGTAAGGCGTATTGTAGGTCTCGCTCTTGTCGTCGAGCAGATGGATCGGCGCTAGATCGCATTCGCCGCGCCGTGCCGCAGCAAGTCCGCCGAGACTGCCGACCGCAATCGAGCGCACGGTCAGGCCGGCATGCGCGAGTTGCGCCGTGACGAGATCGAGGCCGGTGCAATGGCTGCCCACGATGACGAGATCGGGCACCCGCACATGCGGCGTGAACAGCGTCACTTCGGCTTCGCTCCCGGCCGGCATCTGGTCGGCGAGCGCCTCGATGCGCAGAAAACCGTCGGCCTGCGCGAACGACGTGATCGCACCGGACCCCTTGCCGGAGGGATAGGCGATCAAGCCGTCCTTGCCTGCGACCAGTGAGACCATGACGAATTCGGTGCGGCCGAGCTCGGAAGCAATGCGCACCGGCACAGTCGCGCTCACCCTGGCATCAGAACGCGGCGGCAGTCCGGCCATTTTGCGCAGCACCGGCACGATCATGTCGTGAAAGGTGAACATCGCCGAGGTCGGAAAACCCGGCAGGATCACGACCGGTTTGCCGTCGCACACCGCAAGGCACAGCGGCTTGCCCGGCTTGAGCGCAATGCCATGCGCGATGATGCCGGGCTTGCCGATCCGGCCGATGATGCGATGGGAGAGATCGCCCGCGCCTTTCGACGTGCCGCCGGAGAGCACCAGCATGTCAGCGTCCGCCAGCGCACGCCGCATGGCGGCTTCGAGCTGGACTTCGTCATCGGGAATGGCGCCGAGGAAAACCGCCTCACCGCCGTTCTCGTCGATCGCAGCAGTGACGATCGCGCCGTTGGTGTCGTAGATCGCAGCAGGCGCGAGCACCTCGCCCGGTTGAACCAGTTCATCGCCGGTGGAGATCACGGCAACACGAGGTTTGCGCACGACGCTCACCTCGGCAAGACCGCAGGCCGCCAGCATGCCGACCTCGCGCGAGCCGATGATCGTGCCGGCGCGCAGCAGCGCCTCGCCGCGCGCAATATCGGACCCTGCGTAGGATATGAATTGCCCGGGTGAGGCCGCGCGACGGGCGCCGATCGCACCGGGCCCCGCCGGCTGGGTATGCTCGACCATGACCACGGCATCGGCACCGCGCGGCAGCGGACCGCCGGTGGCAATCGGCGTTGCCGTTCCCGCGGCGACTTGCAGCGCCGGTACGGTGCCGCAGTGAATGGTCTCGCCATTCAACCGCAGGCGTACCGGCGCGCCTTCGCCGGCTGTCGCAAGGTCTGCTGAGCGCACCGCGAAGCCGTCGACATTGGAACGGTCGAACGGCGGCACGTCGATTGGCGCAGTGATGTCTTCAGCGAGCGACGCGCCGAGCGCAGCACCGAGTTTGCGCATTTCACTCAGAAGCGCGCGCGGGAACAGCGCGGCCTCGAAGCGAACCAAGGCCTCCTCGCGGGAAAGGATTTTGAGGAACTGTTCCTGTTCGAGCGCGCTGCGGACTTGCGATTGCGGGATCATGGTCATGCTAAACCCATATCATTCCCACATCAGATAGGCATCGACCGGCGCGCCCGCTGCAAATCCCTCGTGGCTGGCGGGAACAAGCAGCCATGCATCCGCGCGGGCAATTGCCTGGAGCGGCCATTCTCCTACCGCAAGTGGCACCCACGCATGATGTTCCTCGGCCAGCAGGACCATTTCCGCGATGCCGACGCTGGATGCAATTTTTCGCGCGAGCGGCAAGGTTACCTGTCGGCGCGGCAGCCGCGCCGACAAAAGGTCGACGAGCGGCAGCACGAGCGCGAGCCAGACCGCGAGCGCGTGATCCGGTGATCCGGGCAAGGCGACGACGGGGATGGCCCCGAGCCGCCCGATCGCGGCGGAGCGTCCGGGCTGGAGCGCAAGACCATGAGCGAGCACGTCACCATGCTGGGTCAGAGCGGTGACCGTTGCATCGTTGCGACCGACACCGCTGCCGCCGATCGTCAGCAGGAGATCGCAGGTGGGCGCCCCGAACGCCTCCGCGATCGATCCTGCGTCGCGCGCGCCGGCCTCGCTCGCTTGCACATCCAGTCCTCCGGCGCGTGCGATGTCCGCAATCAGATGCATGGTCAGCGTTGCACCTGCTACATTGACAATGCGCAGCCGCGGACGGCGTACGCTCAGCCGGTCCAGTCCGGCGGCGCGCGCGAGCAACAGAGCGGCACGATTGACCGGATTCCCCTCTTCCGCGGCAGGCGTGCGTCCGTCGATATCACTTCCAGCCCGCCTGACGCCCTGCCCCGGCACGCCCTCCGCCAACACCTGGGCGAGCGGACCGGACACTTCGACTGCGTCGGCATCGAGCACACAGTCGCATCCCGCCGGCATCGTGTCGCCGGCATCGACCCAGGCGGGCGCTGTTGCGAGAGGCAGCGGCGAATAGGAGGACGCGCCGACCAGATCATTGGCGCAGAACGCCCAGCCGTCCGCGGCAGCGACGTCACGAGACGGTCGGGCTGGGAGCAGCGGATTGCCCGCCGCGATGCAGCCGGCCACTTCGCTCAGCTGCAACTCCATCGGCGCGAGCGGATCGAGCCCTGTCAGCAACGCGGCGAGCGCGGTGTCGAGCGGCGTCAGCGATGGCGGCAGGCGCTGGGTCATGCGCCATGATGGATCATGCATCGCCCGGTTTGGCAACCGCTCGCGATACGAACGTCAGCCGCCCGATTTGTCCGCATTGGGGAAGAACAGCTGTTGTCCGTCGACCTTGTATCCGGCGATCGCCGCCTGTCCGTCGGGCGAGATCAGCCAGTCGACGAAGTCTTGCCCCAGCTCCTTCTTCACGTTCGGAAACTTCAAAGGGTTCACCAGCATCACGCCGTACTGATTGAGCAGACGCTTGTCGCCTTCGACCAAGATGTCGAGATCGCCGCGCTCCCGAAAAGCGATCCAGCTGCCGCGGTCGGACAGCACATAGGCGTTCGCCACGCGCGCTGCATCGAGGGCGGAAGCCATGTCCTGCTTGGCCTCGCGATACCAGGCACCCTTGGTGCGGGCGATGTCGATGCCGGCGACGATCCAGAGCGCGAGCTCCGCGGCGTGCGTGCCCGAGCGGTCGCCGCGCGTCACGAACGGCGCGCCCTTGGCTTCGATCGCCTTCAGCGCGGTCGCGATGTCCTTGCCCTTGACGCCGGCGGGATCGCTCTTCGGCCCGATCAGCACATAGTCGTTGTACATCACGTCGAAGCGCTTCGCGGCAAAACCGTCGGCGACGAATTTCTCCTCCTGCGGCCGCGCATGCATCAGCACGACGTCGACTTCGCCCCTTCGCGCCGCGTCGAGCACCTCGTCTGCGCGCCGCGCGATCACGGTCACGTCGATGCCGGTCTTGTTACGGAAGATCGGCAGCAGGTAATCGAGCAGGCCGGACTCCTGCGTCGCTGCGGTCGTGGCGAGCACGATGGCCCGGTCCTCCGCGTATGACGCCGCAACGCCTGCGGCGAGGCCGCAGAGAAGGACGAGTGCAACGGAGAGGCGGCGGACGGCCATGATCGGGTTCCCACTGGCTATGACGCGATCATGATGACGATCGATTGCGCCGCACTCGTGACGCGTTTGCTAGTTGCGGCGCCGGATGCGAACAACAACAGATAGAGCGCGGATTAAACCACTACCGGCGACAGATTTATCGTCCGCGTCGCGCGCCGACGACTCGGGAAATCTCGGCAACGCGCGGAGCGGCATATGCCCATTGCAGTTGCGCGCGCGACTGCCCGCAAGATTGGCACCACGCGAGCGATTTAGGATCGTTCACCAAAGCAGAGATCGCGCGTGGGGATGTGTTGCAAAGCAGCGAGATGATCGGGCATGGTCGTCACGGACAAAACTTGAAATGCAGATTCCACCTGCGTCGAGCACCAAAAAGAAGCAAGAATTTGCATAGGAATGCAGGATGGAATTCCTGACGACCAGCGAAGCCGCCGACTATCTTCGGCTCGGCGAACGCAAGCTGTACGAACTCGTCACCACCGGCGCGATCCCATGCACCAAGGTGACCGGAAAGTGGCTCTTCCCGCGGCACGAGCTCGACCTCTGGGTGCTGTCCGGATTGGCGCGTCCGGCCGGCATGCTGATCGCTGAGCCGCCGCCGGTCGTCGGCGGCAGCCAGGACGAGCTTCTGGATTGGGGTCTGCGCGAATCCGGCTCAGGGCTGGGATCGATGAGCGAGGGCAGCGCGCGCGGGCTCGAGCGGCTGCAGCGGGACGAGGTGATGGCCGTGGCAATGCACTTCCACAGCCTCGATGCCGACGGCAATCTCGCCGCCGACGCCAATGCGACGGTCCTGCGTGACGCTCCGGACCTGCATGATGCATTGCTGGTCGCGTTCGTGCGCCGCGAGCAGGGTCTCGTGCTGGCGCCGGGCAATCCCAAGCGGCTGCGCGGCCTTTCCGACGTGCTCGCGCTCGGGGCCAGGGTGGCGATGCGGCAACAGGGCACGGGCGCGCAGATGCTGCTCGATGTGCTGCTCAAGCGCGCCGGCGCCTCGACGCGCGATTTGCGCCGGATCGAGACGCCGGCGTTGACCGGCCCGGATCTCGCCGAGATCGTCCGCGCGGGACAAGCCGATTGCGGCATCGCGACGCGTGCGTCCGCGCGCTCGGCCGGCCTCGATTTCGTGCCGCTGGTCTGGGAGAATTTCGACCTCGCGATGCGGCAGCGCAGCTATTTCCGCCCCGCCATGCAGGGCCTGATCCGGTTCCTCAGCGAAAAGCGGTTGCTCCAGCGCGCCGCGGAGCTGACCGGCTACGATCCCTCCCCGGCCGGACAAATCCGCTTCGCCGCCTGACGTTGACGCCCGCCCCCAAATAGTTGCAAAAGAAACCAATTCGGTCGGGCCATACCCGGAGGGCACACCGGCCAACGCGCCGGATCAGGGGAGGACAAGCATGAAGCCAACGAGATTTGGACTGCCGGTCGCTGCCGGCTTTGCAGCAACGTTCCTGGCAGCGACATTCCTGGCGACAACGCTGCTGCCGGGCGCCGCGATGGCGCAGGTGTCCGACGAAATCGTCAAGATCGGCGTGCTCACCGACATGAACGGTCCGGCATCGGCGCCGACCGGCCAGGGCTCGGTGACGGCGGCGCAGATGGCGATCGACGATTTCGGCGGCACCGTGCTCGGCAAGCCGATCAGCATCGTCGTCGGCGACCACCAGCTCAAGGCCGACATCGGCGGCGCGATTGCACGGCGCTGGTACGACGTCGACCAGGTCGACCTGATCGTCGACGTGCCGGTCTCCGCGGTCGGGCTCGCGGTGCAGAACATGGCCAACGAGAAGAAGCGGCTGTTCATCACCCACTCGACCGGCACCGCCGATTTCCACGGCAAGTTCTGCTCGCCCTACGCGATCCAGTGGGTGTTCGACACCCGCGCGCTCGCGGTCGGCACCGCGGACGCGGTGGTCAAGCGCGGCGGCGACAGCTGGTTCTTCATCACCGACGACTATGCCTTCGGCCATTCCCTGGAGCGCGACGCCTCCGCGGTCGTGACCGCCAATGGCGGCAAGGTGCTGGGCTCGGTGAAGCCGCCACTGGCAACGCCCGACCTCTCCTCGTTCGTGCTGCAGGCGCAGTCCTCGAAGGCCAAGATCATCGGCATCGCGGCGGGTCCGCCCAACAACATGAACGAGATCAAGACCGGCTCGGAGTTCGGCGTGTTCAAGGGCGGCCAGCAGATGGCGGCGCTGCTGGCGCTGATCACCGACATCCATGGCCTCGGCTTGCAGGCTGCCCAAGGGCTGTTGCTGACGACCTCGTTCTATTGGGACATGGACGACAAGACCCGCGAATGGTCGAAGCGCTACTTCGCCAAGATGAACAAGATGCCGTCGATGTGGCAGGCCGGCGTCTATTCGAGCGTGATGCACTATCTCAACGCCATCAAGGACACCGGCACCGACGATCCGCTCAAGGTCGCGGCGAAGATGCGGGAAAAGCCGATCGAGGATTTCTTCGCCCGCAACGGCCGCTTACGCGATGACAATCTGATGGTGCACGACCTCTGGCTGGTGCAGGTGAAGACGCCGGAGGAGAGCAAATATCCGTGGGACTATTACAAGATCCTCACGACGATCTCGGGCGACAAGGCGTTCGGCCCGCCGGACCCGGCGTGCGCGATGGTGAAGAAGTAAGGGTGTAGCGAAGCCGCGCTGACGGTGCACCCTCGCCCCTTGCGGGAGAGGGTGGCTGCGCGAAGCGCAGCCGGGTGAGGGGTTGTCTCCGCGAGTCCAACTCGCTGTGGAGTTCGCGGATAGATACCCCTCATCCGGCGCTTCGCGCCACCTTCTCCCACAGGGGGAGAAGGAAGGAAGTGCCCTACTACAGCACTCCGATTTCGCGGAAGTATTTTGCGACGCCGGGATGGATCAGCTCGGGCTTCGGCGCGGCGGCGACGGTGTTTGCCGCCGTGGTCTCGCAAGCTTGCGCAAGCTGCTTGCAGAATGTCGGCTCGATACCGTGAAGCGTCTTCGCCAAGCGATAGGCAACATCGTCGGGCAAGTCTTCGCGCGTCAGCACAAAGCTCCAGGACCCCAGCGAGGCGATCGGCTCGGACTGCTTCGGGTAGCTGCCGGCCGGCACGGTGAGCGGCTTGAGGAACGCGTGTTTGGCGCGGATGCGCGTGATGTCCTCGGCACTGGGCGCAATGAAGCGCGCGCCTGATCCGCTCGAGGCTACCGCCGCAAAACCGGGCCAGCCGATGCCGGCGCCCCAGAGTGCTGCGACGCGGCCGTCCTCGACCATCGCGGGGCCGTCGCCGGCGCGGTCGAGATAGACGGCCTTGAAGTCCTCGTCCTGCTTCAAGCCGAGACCATCCAGCACATAGCGCGCCAGGATCGGCAGGCCGGAGCCCTTGGCGCCGAACGCGACGGGCTGACCGACGAGATCGCGGATGGTCTTGTAGGGACTGTCCGCGCGCACCACGAACATGCCGGGGTTGGAATAGATCGCGGTAAGGATCTTCAACCGTACCGGCGCGCGGCCGATGCCGGCGAAGGCCTCATAGGCCGGCTCGCCCGCGACCAGAGCGAGATCGAGCTCGCCCTTTTCCAAGAGCGGAATGTTCTCGTTGCTGCCCTTGGTGTTGCGCGGGGCGATGATCGTTTCCGGATCGGCCGCGTTCATCGCTTGCGCGAAGGCGTTGCCATAGAGCGGAAAGCCGCCGCCGGGCGTCGCGGTGCCCAAGCTGATGGTCAGGCTTGGAGTCGTGGTCGGAATGGCGTTGCCTCCGGTTTGAGCGGCGGCGGGGCTGACCAGCAGCGCCGCGCCGAGAACAAGGGTGATCGCGAATCTCATGGTCGGTCCCGGCGGGGGCGCGTCAACATCGACTTGCGGCGATGTAGGCAGCGCCCCGTTTTTGTGAAAGCATGCAGCCCAACGACAATAGAACAATGGGAGGCGTCATGTTGCGAATTTTGCGTAACAGTGTTTTCGGGCTGGTTTTCCTTTCAACGCTGTTGGGCGCCGCACCTCCCGCCTCCGCCGCTTACCCCGACCGCCCCGTGCACTGGATCATCGGCTTCTCCGCCGGCGGCCCGGTCGACATCGTGGCGCGGATCATGGCGAACTGGCTGTCGGACCGCTTCGGCCAGCAATTCATCGTCGAGAACCGCGCCGGCTCCGGCGGCAACATCGCGGCCGGCGCCGCGATCAACTCGCCGCCGGACGGCTACACGCTCTTGTTCGTCGCGCCCAACAACGCGATCTCGACCTCGCTCTACAAGAAGCTGCCGTTCGACTTTTTGCGCGACACCGTGCCGGTCGCCAGCATCATGCAGCTCACCAACATGCTGGTCGTCTCCAACGCGTTCCCGGCGAAGACGGTTCAGGAGTTCATCGACTACTGCAAGGCCAATCCCGGCAAGATCTCCTTTGCCTCGTCCGGCAACGGCACCTCGGTGCATATGTCGGCGGAGCTGTTCAAGGTGATGACCAAGTGCGACATGGTGCACGTGCCTTATCGGGGATCTGCGATCGCCTTCCCCGACATCATCTCCAACAAGGTGCAGCTGATCTTCGACAACCTCCCCTCCGCGATGGAGCAGGCGAAAGGCGGCAATGTCCGCGCGCTCGGCGTCACCTCGCCGCAGCGCTGGCAGAGCGTGCCTGACGTTCCCGCGATCGCCGAGACGGTGCCCGGCTTCGAATCGGTCGGCTTCTACGGCATCTCCGCGCCGAAGGGCACGCCGCAGGACGTGATCGAGATCCTCAACAAGGCCGTCAACGAGGCGCTGAAGGACCCGAAGCTGGTCGCGCGCCTCACCGAGACCGGCGGCATCCCCAAGCCGATGACGCCGGCCGAGTTCGGCAAGCTCGTCACCGACGAGACCGAGAAGTGGCGCAAGGTGGTGGAGTTCGCCGGGGTGTCGGTGGACTAGCGCCGGGAACTGCCGCGCGCCTGCAGCGCGCCAACCCGACATCGGAGGGGACCGGAAGACCCCTCCGAACAAATGTGCGAAAACAACCCCATGCACAGTAGAAAGATCTAGGCATTACAAGGAGTTATAAAATCGAAAACCGAGCCCCCTGGCGCGATTGCCGGAGGGCGGGGGCGAAGGCTCGGCGAGACGGGCTTGCGCCGTCGGGCAAAACAGGATTATAAGGTCATCATCGCCAATTTCGGTTATTCAAAAATACCGGATCTTCCAGCGCCGGCGTTTCCATTCGCCCGAGCCAGCATTGCACCCCCGCCTCCGTCCCTGTAAACGAACCGCGCACCGTTGCCGGCCGCGTCGTTCCGCGAGCCGTCTCGCGGCGGGGCCTGTAGCTCAATGGTTAGAGCCGGCCGCTCATAACGGTCTGGTTGCAGGTTCGAGTCCTGCCGGGCCCACCACGCTTCGCCCTTCGGGCTACGCGTGGCGCGCCCGGCGTAGCTCGAACGAAGTGAGAGCGAAGACGGACGAACTGCTGCGAGGCGGGCGCAGGCGGCTATGGCGCGAAATATGCGAAGGCTGCCGCCCGGAGCCGAAGGTCGAAACCCGGTTCGCCCTTGCAACTCTAAGGACCTCTTCGATAAATTTGAGACCATGACCTCCATTGCTCAAGCCCCCGAGAAAGGGGCTCGTACGCTAAGGTGGCTGCCCCTTGTTGCCGCTATTGCCGCGGTCACGACTGCGGCTCCCTTTGCATGGGACAAGGACTTTGGCACGTTTCTGCTTTTCATCTCACTCTACTTGCCCGCGATCGCATTAATTTGCATCGGACTCTGCAGCTGGGCAATACTCGAGAGGAAATCACCCCGAGCGCGTTCGATCGTCATCTCACTCGTGGTGATGCTCACGATGATCGGCGGAACGTTCTGGGCACTGCCGCTGGCGAAGGATGAACTCCGGTTTCTAGGCTGGTCCCTCAAGCACAATGGTGCACTGGAATGGTTCGCTGACAAAGACGCGATTATGCTTGATTGGGAAAGCTGGGGGATGGCAGGTATGGAAAACGACGCTTACCTCGTCTCGAATCCGAGCGATAACCTCACTCAGGACGGCGGAGCTTCGGAGTGGCTCCGCCACGTCGGATCAAGTTGCGAAATCGTTGCTTCGAAACGGATGCGTCGTGGAATCTATATCGTCACGACTTACAATTGTCCGCTGCAATAAGGAACATGCAGGTGTAGAGCGGAGCGCTTCGGTGAAGTTACGGTGATGGCGCACTCCATGATTGACTGTCACCGTAATCCGAGATCGTGGCCGAAGTTGCAGAAGCATATCGATCGTTGGACTCAACTGAAAGGTCAGTTCGCCAGTCTTTTCAAAAAGCCGAGTCAGCTAAGGTCCTGTTTCAGAGCGATGCAGCGACACACGTTCAGCTAGGCGCCGCTTGATAAAGATGGGTTCGCGACAACCTTATGGAAACAGAGTATCCGAAAATTCTGGCTTCCCGAGAAAGCTCGACCATGGCCAGTACGTGGACCGAATACTTGCGCCTGGACAAAAAAAGCGACAACAGCGCAGTGCTCGAAATTTGCCAATATGAAGTCCTCGGTCAGGTGCAGGGCGACGAGGAAGGCAACCCAATACTCCCCCTAGACATCGATCCAGAGGACGTTGTTCGGATCGAGGATGGCTATATATGCGGCGGCGCTCTGACCTCCGAAGGTGGTGAGTCGTTTCAATTCACAATGGAATCTGTCTCGGAGGCAATCGAGCGGCTGAAACACAACTGGGGGAAGTGCGACGCCGAACTCCTGGCGGAGTTGGCTCAAGCGGTCTGAGCCTCGACCAGCCAGATCGGGAATCATTGCAGTCAAAGTGATCTAGTTCGCTTCGGCGTTATTTACCTTCGCTTATTAGAACTTCATCTATCGATCCAACATATCCCTCACCTGAAAAGTCCCCGATAGATGGCTGACCGTACGAGACGATCAATTCGCATCCGCTGTTGAAACGCCAGATATCTTGGAACCAATCACCATCGTACCAATATCCCCGTCCTTCGATTTCGACTCGATCTCCGCGAACTATTCGATCCCACTGCCCTTCATCGAGATTTAACTCGACAATGACTTCGCCATCGCCCCAAGCTGCGGCAAGAGATTTGTAGGGTGGTTTTTTCGACATCTGATTGGCTCGATTAGCTTGGGCGTTTAACGGCGATTTTGATCCTATGACTTTCGCGTTTCGTGTGCTTTTGATGCAGGTCAAGGCGGCCGGGAAATTGGTGGTGATCGCCTGTAAAACCCTCAATGGCTTCAAAGGATATTTTTAGTTCCCACCTAACTGTCAAATCCTTGGAAGTACGGCAGAACTTGTGATCTGCCGAGCCCACCAGCCTACGGTCGCGAAGCGAGCTTCGACTAGGCAGCCGGAACCACAAATGGCAAGCGAAGCAGACAAGGCTGCCGCGCCGAAGCCCAACGGGCGAAGGTGGATTTTAAAATCAAATAGTTAGCCCTTGACCAAATTTTCCGGTGGACCGGCTGATTTTGTTGGTGCCAGACATGGTCAGGATCGCGACACTCCCCGTTGCGACGCGCGATGTCCGCGAGCGCATCCGGCGGCGGATGTGTGGCGCCGCTTCGGCCTCTCTCATGTCGGGACTGATGATGCGAAAGCTTCTGGCGATCTTGGTGATCTCGTGCTGGGCCAGTTTGGCTTACGCACAAAAGGCCGACCTCATTGTCACGAACGCAAAGCTCGTGACGCTGGATCCCGCATCGACGATCGCGCAGGCTCTCGCCGTCCGCGACGGCAGGATCGTCGCAATTGGCGGCAACGATGCCATGGAAGGCCTGATCGGGCCCGCGACGCGCCGTGTCGACGCGGGTGGACGCACAATCATTCCGGGATTGATCGATTCCCATATTCACGCCGTGCGCGCCGGCCTCACCTACGCAACCGAGGTCAACTGGATCGGCGCAAAGACTATCCCTGAGGCCATGGACCGCCTGCGCCAGGCGGCGAAAGCGCGCCCGGCGTCCTGGATCATCGTGGCCGGTGGCTGGAGCGAATTGCAATTTGCGGAGAAGCGGCGGCCAACGCTCGCCGAGGTGATGGCGGCCGTTCCCGACAATCCGGCTTACATCCAGCTGTTCTATGCGGCGGTGCTGATGACGCCAAAGGCGCAACAAGCCCTCGGGATCTCCGCGGATCAGTTGCCGGCCGGTATCACGGCCGCGTCGGGCGACACCACGGGCTGGCTCAATGGCTCCATTGTCAGTATCTCCGCGCTGTTCGATCGGCTGCCGAGGCCGAATTTCGAAGAGAATGTCGCCGGGACCCGGCAGTTCTTCACGGAGCTCAATCGTCTTGGCGTGACCGGGATCGTGGATCCCGGCGGCTTCAGCATTTATCCCAGCCATTACGCCGCCCTGCAAAAGCTCTGGCGTGACAAATCACTGTCGGTTCGGGTTGTCTTCAGCCTGTTTGCCCAGAATGTCGGCGCGGAATTCGAGGAGTACAAGTCTCTCACGCCGTTCCTGCCGATGGGATTCGGCGACGACATGCTGCGCTTCAACGGACTAGGCGAGCGGATCACCGGCGCCATGTACAACAACAATGCGCCCGACGCGGCCGCCAAGGACAAGTTCCGCGAGATCATCCGCTGGGCGGCCAAACAAGGGCTGACCGTCACCATCCACTGGCAGGAAGACAAATCCGTCCATCACCTCCTGGACCTCTATGACGAGGTCAACAAGGAGACGCCGCTCGCGCCGTTGCGCTGGTCCATCGCCCATCTCGACAACACCTCGCCCGAAACGCTCGCGCGCATGAAAGCCCTTGGTGTCGGCTGGACCATGCAGGACGCGATGTATCTCGGCGGCGACCGTATCGTGGCGCAGGCCGGCGAAGCCGCGCGCAGCATGCCGCCCCTCGTCACGGCGTTGCGCATGGGGGTCCATGTCGGGGCCGGCACGGATGCGCATCGGGTCGCATCCTACAATCCGTTCGTGGCGCTGCAATGGATGCTCGACGGCAAGACCGTCGGCGGACTGTCGACGCGCGGCCCGGACGAAACACCCAGCCGCGAAGATGCCTTGCGGCTCTACACCGTGGGAAGCGCGTGGTTCTGCTTCGACGAGACGCGGCGCGGCACGTTAGAGACCGGCAAGCTCGCCGACTTCGCGATCCTCGATCGGGATTTCCTGTCCGTCCCTGTCGAGCAAATTGGCGCCACGGCGTCTGTGCTGACGGTCGTGGGCGGCAAAATCGTCTACGCATCGGATGCTTTCGCGAGCGCAAAATAGAAGCTGGAGGGCGACCGTGCTGCTCTCACGGATTACTCACAGACGAACATTTTTGCACAACTAGGGGATTGCGGCTCCACTCAACCGAGCTGCAATATTCTCTTGCACTAGGCCGCCCGACTTACGGACAATCCAGATCCACTCGCGGGATTCTTTCCATTTCCGGTTGCCGCTTTCCGCGAGCCGACCGAATACAAAATAGCACCTATGAATATACCGACGGCACAATAGACATGAAATGCAATCGTCATGGCAACGTAGCCGCGCGAATCGTCCTTCGCATAGCACTGCAGATAAATATCGCTGATGATTGTATTCCACAGTGCGCCGACGACCGCGCCCCCAATCAAACATAAGAGATAAATTAGTGCAGGGCTAGATGTTGCATCACGTTGTCTCAAAATGCGAGCTTGGCAGAAGTACGTCACGATCGCCGTGCCGACGCTGCTCAAAGTCAATATCAAGCTTTCCGGAATTGCCGCCGTTTCCGATAGAACTTTCGCCGAGTCAACAACGCACCATAATCTAGCCCCGAGAGCGCAAAGATAGACGATCAGCGAGACCGTAAACAGTTTGGTGAAAATCCACCTCCTCGTTCCCCTCGTGCTTAGGCCGACATCGCCGGATGGAGCCGGACGTTCAGTGAACACGATGAACAGCAAACAATAAGCCAACAAGAACGGAATGCCGTCCGGTACGATCCAGGAAAACAGGACGTCAGACAAGGATTGTGGAAGGGCGGGCATGGAAAAGACGGTCTTAAACTCCTGCCCCAGCGATGCACCAAACGCAACAAAAACAAGCATCAATGCAAACAGGACAAGCAGTTGAGCGGACAAAATTTCGTGCCAGACTAGTACGAAGCCCGCTTGTTTATCACTAAGTTTCAATGCCTTTAGAATTTCACCTCTGTGGTCTGGAGGTGTTGTCGATACAACACAGCTCGCCGCGGCAAGAGCATCTCGAACAAGCCGTTCGATATCGCGAGTCAGAGGCAGACTAGGTTTATGTTTCTGTTGAATGAGGTCAAAAGATAGGGCCTTGCCCCGTTGCTCAATCAACTCGGCATAACTTTTCATTTTTTCGAGGCTATCTTTCCCAGTTTTGGCGCTAGCAGCTGGTGAAATTGACCGCAACAGTTGCGCCAGATCGATGGATTTCGCGATCAATTCTGTCGGACCAGCGTCTGCAACAAATGTCGGATACTGGCTTGCAAAGATCTCTTCGACCTCCGCTGGGACCGCTATGAGATCATGAAGCCAAGAACGAATATAGCCTTCCAAACTGATGAGTTCGGGCAAGTACGGCGACGCCGTTTGCAATCCTAAGGCTAGGATTAAGGGAAACGAGTCCGCTTCGGCGACTGTCTTGAGAAAAGATGTCGAGATCAATCCGGACTCTTTTACAACGTCCATACCGAGAAGACAGACAACGAGATAGACGACCAGAAAGAAGCAAATATAAAAACTGCGCGCGCGCCTATAGCGGGCGGGATGAGCAAAATCATCAGCCCGCAACTCCACGCTCCGATCAAAGAGTGTTGTTAGTTGCGGCTTAACTGACGCGTGTAGAACTTGAAAATGTTCGCGTAACCAAAAGAAAAGGAGAAGGGTACCAACCCCGAGTGAGAGAGCGGCTGCTGGCTTTAGTTGAAGCGAGGCCGGCAGTTTGAGGGAAGCCAGAAATGGCCAAATCACGTCCCATACAAAGTTCATTGGCGTAGTCGTCCCGCCGATAACACTCTAAAAGAGAAATTTGCTCTTTAGTCAGCAGGTAGGCCTGCCATTCGTACATGGCCCCGCCTTAGCTGGCATAGGCGGGTTGACTACTGAACCGATTACGAGGGCGCCTATAATGAGAGCAAGAATCCATTTCTTCATAGCATTTTCGCCGCAGTTGATCCGTTGAGAATAGGGCCCGTCTGGGCGTGGGCAGAAAGCGACAACCAATAATTGCTTAACTCCAGTCTAACACACCTCCCCTTGGTTGAAAAGCCGTGCGCAACTTGGGATTGCTCACAAATCAAGCGCACCCCGCTATAACAGCTGCCTTTTTGAAGCTGTGACGACGAGACCATCGCCGAAAACGCACATAGACCCCCGCCGCATACCGGCCCATATTACCCAGGCATCACTTTGTTCGACGAGCAAGGGAGCCACCGCATGTACGCCAACATTCTCTTGAGCACGGACGGATCGGACGTCGCGACGAAGGGCGTTGAGCATGGCATTGCCCTGGCGAAGGCCTTGAACGCCAGGCTGACGATCATCACTGTGACGGAAGCACTGCCGATCGACTATGGGGGCGGACACGACTCGGGATGGATTCCGACGCAGGACGAGATCGATAGCTTTGACGCAGCCTGCAAGGTCCGCGCGGGCAAGGTGCTCGATCAAGCGCGCGCGATGTCGGAGCAGATCGGCGCGCCTGCAGAATTCTTGCACGTTCCGAATGCGCACCCGGCGACTGCGATCATTGAAACAGCCAAGCTCGGGGGATACGACCTGATCGTCATGGCCTCTCATGGACGACGCGGCCTCAGGAAGCTGTTTTTGGGTAGCCAGACATCCGAGGTCCTGGTGGACGGCAGCGTACCGGTGCTGGTGGTGCCGAAGCCGGCATCAGTGTAGGGATTATTGGCACCACTCGGCTGATCCGCTGACCGAGGGGCGACGCGTGGTGTGCGGCGCAACCTGAACCAGGTGGGAGAAGAACTAAATCCCCGATCCGGCATTATCCCCGCGAGCCGTTTCGCGGAGGTCTCACGATGGAAGACCAGAATCGGATGACCCTGGTTTTGAGTGCGATCGCCCTCGCCGTTGCCGTCGTGGCCACGATCACGATGGAGCGCGTCAACATGCCTGCGGTCAGCAACGACGCAGCTCCCGGAACAGTCGGACTCGCCAGGCCGCACCCACCGCTGGACCGCGCGGCCGGTGAACCGATACAGACGGTCGGCGGCCCCTCCAGCGCGAGTATTCGCGGACGTCCCTGATCGAACGCCGGGATTGCGGGGGCAGCGCTCTTGATGATTTCTGCCGCTTTCGCGGGTTCAATATCCTATACAAGGCGCCCGTCCCCCCACCGCGGCAGGAGCCATCCATGACCAGTGAAAAAGGCCCGAACATCAAGAAGAAGCAGAAATGCAAGAACTGCGAAGGCAAAGGCCTGCTCAAGAAGGGCGACAAGGTGGTGAAGTGCCAGCGCTGCAAGGGCACGGGCGTGCGGTGATGATGAGGTGACGCCGCCCGGCCGCGCTAATTCGTGCAGACCCCGCCGGCAAAGTGCTTCTCGACGATGTACTTCGAATGCACCACGATCGGCTCGACCAGCTCGAAGTCGGTCGCGCCGCCGACGTAGAACGTGCGGTCGGCGCCCTGCATGCGGGCGAGGTCGGCGTAGATGCCGGTCTTGATCTGGTCCGGCGTGAAGTGCTGGAAGTAGGTGAATTCGTCGAACGTGTGCCAGCGCGGCTGGCTGGTGTCGATCGTGCCGCCGAGCAGCTTGGTCAGGCGCTTGACCTCTGCGATGACCTCGTCCCCGGTCTGCTTGTCCCTGGGGCGGGTGTAGAACTGCGTGAACATGTTGCCGCTGTCCTGAAACTGCCGCGCGACCGCCCATGGCGTACCCTGTGCGGTGAGCGGCAGCACCGGCGCGACCGGCGCCTCCATCTTCATGTCGATCCAGAACGTCGTCATGCAGTACGGATTGAACTTGATCTCGTGATTCACTTTCTGCTCCGCGGCATTGGGAGCAAGGCCGAGCTGTACGAACACGTCCTTCGTCAGCGGACAGGCGAGCACCAGATAGTCATAGAGCTTGCTGTCCTTGACGATCTTGAGGTCGTTCAGATCCTGCTCGGGATACTCCATGTCGATCCGGACGCCGGCGGCGGTGCGCTCTATTTTGGTGATGTTGACGTTGAGCCGGACGTTGAGGCGCCACGACACCCGTTCCCATAGCCGCTGAAACCCGTCGGTGAAGCGCCGCGGCCAGCTCCCGATGATCCAGTTGACCGGGCCGAGCCCGAACACCATCGGAAAGAACGTCCGAACCGACATGTAGCGCAGCGCGTAGGGCGTCGCGATGTCGTCGAGCTGGCCGTAGCCCATGATCGTGATCGGAAACTGGAACAGGGTGGCCAGCGGCATCAAATCCTGTTTTGCAAGCCAGGACTTGAAGTCGACGCAGAGCTCGGGGCGCTCGTGGATCTTGTCGAGATAATCAGGCGCGTCGATGACGCCGCTGAGCTGCCACCGGATATAGAGATATCGAATCGCCGCCCAGAGGAAGGTCCACACCGAGATCGTGGACTTGGTGTAGGGGTCGTAGAGCACGGCCTTCATGAGCGATCGGTAGGTGAAGCTGTTGCCATCAGGCGCGATGTCGATCGAGGTATAGGGCTCCTCGGCATAGGTGGTCGCGCCGACCTCGGCCGCGATCTCCAGCGTCTCCTGGTAGGCCCAGGTGACGTAATTGGCACCGAGGTCATAGCTCATGCCGTCGACCGTGAGACTCTTGCAGAGCCCGCCAATCTGGCCGAGCTTCTCCAGCACCGTGACGTTGTGAAACCCGTTCTTCGACAGGAACCATGCGGTCGACAGGCCCGCCGGGCCCGCGCCGATGACGGCAATGGTCGCGTGGCAGTCGACGGCGTCGATGCGGGTCATGGGTTTTCCAGGTGAAGCGCGGATGTGTCGGGCCGATCCCGGGACGATGACGCCGTGACGCGGCGGCATCGTTCAACTTGAGACCGACTATTAATCAGCATGCATACTGCTGGTTTTCCAGCAATCGCGCAAGCTCTGGTTGTGATCGATTCCGCAATCCCGCAAGTGGGGCGGTCTCGGCGAGTGCAACCTCGATTGGCACTTCCTGCGGCAAGGCGCGTTGCGGTCTTTTCGAAGGAGATGCAGATGACCAAGACCGACGCGCAAGGCGCCAAGACTGGGACATCGACCGGGACATCGCCGACGGGTTCGGCAGCGCTCAATCCCGGCGATGAAGCCGCACCGGGAACGACGGGCACGGGCGAAGATGTGTGCCCCGATTGCCATGGCAAGGGGCGGATCGACGGCGCGCCCTGCGCGACGTGCGGCGGCAGCGGGACCGTGATCCGGGCCGTCGGCGGGGCCTGAGCAAAGCGCAGGAGCGCGGTGCTTGAGCCAGGCTGTGGCTTTCGATCGCAGCTTCATTGTTCCAGCAACGAACAGCCTGCATCCGTGTTTTCGGGATGCGAGACATAATGAGGCGCGCCATGACCAGGGATCCCGGACTGAAGCCCGACGATTTTCCCATCGAAGCCGACAAGGACAAGCTCAGGACCCACAAGGGCGAGCCGGTCGCCTCGGCCGAGTCGGACAAGATCGCGGATCAGATCGCCGAACGGCTGAACGAGCATGCTCACCAGGAAGAGCAGGATCGTTGGTCGGCCTAGGCGCTTCGCCTTTGCCGGCAGCCATCCGGAAAGAGCAATGGCCGATAGGAACGGCTTTGTAGGAACGACCTGGGGCCATTGCGTATTGGGCCGCGCCGGGTCCTTGCGATTCCGGCAATGGCGGCCTCGGCTCGAAGCCCCGCCCCGGGCCACAGGCCGGGGCCGCCTGACGGGGATCAGCCCGTCATCTCAACCCCTCATGGAGCACTGCGCGAGAGACCATGGAGGCGCCCACACCAGGGATGCAAAACCCGCTTCGACAGGCGCGGCTCTACGGCTACCTGATCGAACGCGAGGGCGCGCTGTTTCATCCCGGCGGCAGCCACCCGCTGTGCAGCGCAGGCATGACGCGTCGCATGATCGAGGCGGGCTGGCTGGTGAAAGCCGGCGACCGCTATGAGCTGACGCCGCAAGCGCAGGACTTGATCGCCCCGGGCGCGATGAGTCCGGGGTGACTTAATCGTCGCTGGTGCGGCATTTCCGCGCCCGCGCAGGAACAGGTGCGCGCCGAGATCTTTGCCTCGGCACGGCATGTGACGACGTCAAGCACAGGAGCGGACATGAAAAAGCTGGTTCTCGCAGGGCTCGTTGCGGCTCTCGCATTTTCCCCTGCCGCATTCGCGCAAGGCGGCGCAGGTGCGTCCAGGACCGGGTCGAGCATCGACTCCTCCAGCACCGGCGGCACGACGGGAGCGGGAGCCTCCAGCCTCAACACGTCATCGGACAACAATGGCGGCGGCGCGAACGCACCGGCCAAGTCCTCCACGACGCGGCCAGGCGACAACAACACCAGGCAAACGCAGGGCGGCCAGCAGGCCATGCCGGGTTCCGGCTCCACCGGAGCGAACCGCAAATAGGCGCGCCGCGATTGACCGATTGCCCTCACGCTAAAGGCCCGGATGATGGTCCGGGCCTTGTCTCGTCACCACCAGGGATCCCAATAAGGCGGAGGAGGAGCGTAGGCGTAAGGCACATAATAGGCCCGCCGCACGAAGCGCGGACCATAGTAGCCATAGGGCGGACCATAGTAGCGCGGGCCATAATAGGAATCGGCCGCGAGCCCCGCCGCAAGCGCACCGGCAACAAGACCGAAGCCGATACCGGGGCCTCCCCAATGGCCGTGCCAGCCGCCGCGCCAGCCATGGGCTTCCGCCGGCGAAGCGGCCGCCACAAACAGGGCCGAGATCATCGTCAGGACTAAAGCAAGTTTCTTCATGTGCGACTCCCAGAACTTGGAAACCGACCGCAAAACGCCAGACCGGAATTGAAGTTTCCGGGCGTTCCGGAAAATTTTGCAGCCAACGGATCGACGCGAATGCGGACGCCGCCGGGCGCGGGCGAGAGCGCTGGCTCCCGCCCGCGTCGTGCTCACTTGCCGTTGATCGCGATCCGCCTCACCTTCTGTTGTGCCGCCGGTGACTTCGGCAGGGTGACGGTGAGAACGCCGTTGTTGAAGGAAGCGGCGACCTTGTCCTGGTCGACGTCATCGACCGGAATGCGCCGCTCGAAACGGCCATAGTAACGCTCGCTGAAGAGACGCTCCTTGTCTTCCGTTTCGCTCTTCTTCTCGCCGCTGATCGTCAGCACGCCGTTTGCAAGCTCGACGTTGACGTCCTTCTGTTCGAGACCGGGAAGCTCGGCGACAACCTTGACCTCCTTGTCGCTCTCGTCGAGTTCGACGTTCGGCCAGCCCATCGCGGTCGAGGAGCCGAACGGACTGAGGTCAAAGCTGCGGAAGGCGTCGTCGAACAGCCGGTTCATCTCGCGGTGAAGCGCAAGCAGCGGGTTGCCGGCTTCGCCGCGCTGAACGGCCATGTTGCGTGAGCCATTGTTCCACGGAATCAGATCGCGTAGTGCCATTGTCGTTTCTCCTTCTCTCTTGTCTTGATGGTCGATTGGCGCAGCTCGGCGCGCGGCGAAGGCCACGCACCGGCGCTGCAAAGCCCGGACGATCAGCTCGTCAGGCACCTGCTTGTGCTCGATGTTTCGGTCGGGGTTGCCAAAAGAATTAGGAGGCGGCGATTTGGTTTCAAGAGCCGGCTGCCAGCCGCCCCCCGATGGCAGCCCGAACCTTTTCGAACGCGCGCATTTCGATCTGCCGCACCCGCTCGCGTGACACGCCATATCGTGCCGCGAGTTGCTCGAGTCTCAGCGGCGGCTCGGAGAGCCAGCGCGCCTCGAGAATATCGCGCTCACGCGGCTTGAGGACGTCCAGCGCGCCGGCGAGGGCTTCACGCCGCCGTCTGGTTTCTTCCTGCTCGGCGTATTCGGCTTCAGGACTGGACGCGGGGTCGACGAGCCAGTCCTGGACTTCGCCGCCGTCGGCGTCGCGCACCAAAGCATTGAGCGACAGGTCGCCGCCGAGGCGCCGGTTCATCTCGATCACGTCGTTCTCCTGCACGCCGAGCCGCCGCGCGATCTGGCTGGCGTGCTCGGGGCGGAGATCACCATCCTCAAGAGCGGAGATTTCCGCCTTGGTCCGGCGAAGCTTGAAGAACAGCTTCTTCTGCGCGCCGCTGTTGGCAATCTTGACCAGCGACCAGGACCGCAGGATGTATTCCTGGATCGACGCCTTGATCCACCACATCGCGTAGGTCGCAAGCCGAAAGCCCCGCTCCGGGTCGAAGCGCTTGACGGCGTGCATCAGGCCGACGTTTCCTTCGGAAATGATGTCCGCAACCGGCAGGCCGTAGCCGCGATATCCCATTGCAATCCTGGCAACGAGCCGCAGATGGCTTGTGACCAGATGATAGGCTGCCTCACGGTCGCCGTGCTCGCGCCATCGCTTCGCGTAGGCCATTTCCTGGTCGGGCCGCAGCATCGGAAACTTGCGAATTTCGGCCAGGTAATGTGTCAATCCGCCCTCAGGCGACAGCATCGGAACAGTTGCAGTGCTTCCCATGGCCCACCTCTTCGAGTTTGTCTGCTTACGCTCCAAAATCGACATGACCAAAAATGGTTTCGGCCGACGATGTTACGACCGGTCGGGCCGGCGCGTGAGTTTGCGGCGGCTCTGGCCGCGTCACGAGATAGAGCTCGCCCGCCATCAATAGGAGGGCAGCGACGGCCAGGGCCAACATGCCGAGCACCAGATCGCTGTCATCATCCATGCGCGTTCGAAACGTATGTCGATGTCGAAAGATCGGCAGCCATTGCCATTGGCTATCCGCGACATCGAACGTCGACACCGGAATTTTGTTCCGGACTTTTGGCGTCCCGCCGAGACGCGTCCTCACCCCGCCAGCGACTTCCTCGTCGCGCGAAGAATATCGTCCGACAGCTTGGGATCGTCCACGGCGCGGGCCAGCACGAGGGCGCCGACCATGGAGGCGGCGGCTGCGAGCGCCTTGTCCTCGCGCTGGCGCGGCTTCAGCGTAGAGGCCATCCGGCTGCTCAGCAGGGCGATCGTGCCGCGCACGCCGGCGGTGAAGCGCTGCCTCAGGCCGCCGCTTTGACGTGACACTTCACAGGCCAGCGCAGCGAAGGGGCAGCCGGCGGCGGGATCGTCGCGATGCCCCGGCGAGAGATATTCCGAAAGATAGTCCTCGAGTTCGAACGCCTCGGGCAATTCCTCCCCTTTGGCCTTGATCGCATGGGCCACGGCTTCCTCGACCAGCCGCTCCTTGGAGCCGAACTGGCTGTACAGGCTGCCGTGCGTCATCCCGGCCGCCTCGGCGAGCGCGTCGACACCGACGCCGGCGATGCCACGCTCCCGCAGCAGGCGGGAGGCGGTCTCGAGAATATGCTCGCGATTTTTGGCGGCCTGTTCCTTTGAGACGCGCATGGGACCGATCCTCGGGCACGGGGCTTGACTTTTATAATTACGATCGTCATGTATATCAATAGTTACGATCGTAATCAAACGATTTCAGGCCCGGTAGCGGCGTCGGAGAGGCATTATGAACAGGATTACACCGAAGATCGCGCTGGTGACCGGCGCCTCCTCAGGCATCGGCCAGGCCACGGCGGAGCGGCTCGCCAACGCCGGCTACAAGGTGTTCGGCACCAGCAGGCGGGGCGCACAGGGGGGCAAGCAGGCCTTCGAGATGCTGGCCCTCGACGTCACCAACGATGCATCGGTGGAAGCCGCCGTCGGCGAGTTGATCCGGCGCGAGGGCCGCATCGACCTGCTGGTGAACAATGCTGGCTTCGGCGTTGCGCCTGCCGGCGCGGAAGAGAGCTCGATGGAGCAGGCGCGCGCGATTTTCGAGACGAACTTCTTCGGCCTGATCCGGATGACGCGCGCCGTCGTGCCGCACATGCGCCGCCAGGGTAATGGCCGCATCATCAATATCGGCTCGGTGCTCGGCTTTCTGCCGATGCCTTACGGCGCGCTCTATGCCGCGACCAAGCACGCGGTGGCGGGCTATTCGGAATCGCTCGACCATGAACTGCGCACGCGGGGCATCCGGGTCTCCGTGGTCGAGCCCGCCTACACCAAGACGCCGTTCGACGCGAACTTCATGGAGCCCGATGCCACGCTCGACGAATATCGCGAGGCGCGCGCCGGCGTGACCAAGCGGGTGAACGAGGTGATGGCGACGGCCGAACAGCCCGGCGTGGTGGCCGAGACCGTGCTGAAGGCCGCGAGCGCGGCGCGCCCGCAACTCAAATACGCGGCCGGCAGCCTTGCGAAGCGCCTGCGGTTTCTGCGCCGGTTTGCGCCCGCAGCCCTGGTGGATGCCGGGCTTCGAAAGGATTTGCGGCTCGATGCGACGGGGGCGCCGCAGCCCGCCCGCACCGCGCGGGCTTTCTGAAGGCGCGCGGCCAGCCGCAAGCTTGCCGTCGCGAAGAATCTCCGGACCGAGAGAAAAAATGAAAGCCCTCGTCTTCAAGCGCTACGGCAAGCCGGACCAGATCGCGTTGGCCGAGATCCCGCGGCCGACGCCGAAGCCGAACGAAATCCTGGTCCAGGTTCACGCCGCGGGCTTGAACCCGATCGACAACATGATTCCGAAAGGGACGTTCAAGCCGATCCTCAAGTTTCAGCTGCCGGCCACGCTGGGCAGCGATCTCGCGGGCATCGTCGTCGAGGTCGGAAACGGCGTGACCCGCTTCAAGCCCGGCGATGCCGTCTTTGCCAGCATCTTCGATCTCGGTACCGGCGCTCTCGCCGAATTCGCGATCGTGCCGGAGGATGCCGCCGCGCTCAAGCCGCCGAATCTGGACTTCGTGCAGGCGGCCTCGATCCCGATGGTCGGCCTGACATCATGGCAAGCTCTTAGCGAGCACATACGTCTCAAGCCAGGCCAGAAGGTGTTCATTCCCGCGGGCGCCGGCGGGATCGGCACGTTTGCGATCCAGTTCGCGAAATATCTCGGAGCAAAAG
Organism: Bradyrhizobium sp. Kon58; assembly: GCF_055807455.1. Classification (NCBI taxonomy): domain Bacteria; kingdom Pseudomonadati; phylum Pseudomonadota; class Alphaproteobacteria; order Hyphomicrobiales; family Nitrobacteraceae; genus Bradyrhizobium; species Bradyrhizobium sp. Kon58. Next base: position 61,493 of record NZ_JBVVOT010000012.1, on the reverse strand, counting down.
TGGGGACGACCACCAGTACCGGCAATATCGATCTGGTGCGCAGCCTCGGCGCCGACGAGGTGATCGACTACAAGACCCAGCAATTCGAGGCGGTGCTGCGGGATTACGACGCGGTGCTGGGTACGCTCAGGGGCGACGCGGTCGAGACATCGCTTCGGATCCTGAAGCGGGGGAGCAGGATTGCTTCGCTGGTCGGGCCGCCGGACGCCGCGTTCGCGCGCGCCCGGGGCATGAACTTCGTCATGGTGTTCCTGTTCGGATGGCTGAGCCGCAAGATCATTCGCCAAGCCGGCAAAATCGGCGCGGACTATTCGTTCGTGTTCGTGCACCCGGACGGCAACCAACTCGCCGAGATCGGCGAGCTTCTCAAGGCCGAGCGCATCCGGCCGGTGATCGACAAGGTCTTTCCGTTCGAACAGGCGAAAGAGGCACTGGCCTATCTCGAAAAGGGACGGGCCAAGGGGAAAATCGTCGTCCAGATGAGATGAGGGCGTGGATGCGGCCCGCCCAATCGCCTCAGCCCTCCACCCGCCACAGCCGCCATCGCTCCGGCACGCCCTTCAGCTGGTGCACGCCGTGATCCCTGAAGCGGATCTCGGACTGCGTCGTCATCAGCTCCTTCACCACACTCGACACCAACACCTCGCCGGCGCGCGCCTTTGCGGCGACGCGGGTGCCGATGTGGAAGGCGAGGCCGACCGCCTCAGTGCCGCTCACGGTGTATTCGCCGGCATGCAGGCCAACCCTGATCTCGAGGCCGAGCGTACGCACGGCCTTCTGGATCGCGGTCGCGCAATTGATTCCGGCGGCCGGCGTCTTGAACGTCGCCAGCACGCCGTCGCCCGTGGTCGTGACTTCCTTGCCGCGCGAGCTCTTCAGCTCCTTGCGGACCGCCGCGTAATAATGGCCCATGATCTTGGTCCAGCGGACATCGCCGAGCTTTGCGGCTTTTGCGGTGGAGCCGACGATATCGACGATCAGGATCGTGGCGAGCGCTCGCTTGAGTTCGGTGTTGCCCGCGGTCGGTCGGCGCCGGAGCACGATCGCGCCGGTCAGCGGTTCATAGCGATGGTTGCGGCGCCGCGCGATCGCGGCCTTGGCGTAGTCCTGGGCCCGCTGCGCGCTGCCGCAGCGAATGGTCTTCTCCTGCGGCAGACGGGTCCAGTAGACCTTTCGTCCGTCACCGGCGCCCTGGACCTCCACGGCACCCCATTTCAGGAGGATCGCCGTGCCGACGCGCCGGACGCACCACGCCTTCGACGTGTAACCCGATACGTTCGACTGATGGATTCCGATGCGGAGGAATTTTGGCATGAACGTGCGGCCGATCGAAGCAACGTTTGGGCTACCCAGGGTCAAGCGTAGTGACACACTCGCGCATTGGCAATACGATCCGCCGTCAACACCTGTTCATTTGAAACCAGTGCAATATGCAAAGCCATTTTCGCGCTTTTTGTGAAGCCGCCCTGTTGTCAGCCACACTCGCAATCGTCGCCTTGCCAGACATGGCGCGCGCGCAGTCGGGGAGCGCCGGCGGCAGCATCGGCAATGACGAAAAATCGCTGTCCGGTTCGCGCGGGACGCCGCGGGCAACCGAGCCTTCGAAGCCGGCACGACGCGGCAAGCCCGCGGACGACGAGCCGCGCCGCGCGCCGCAAAAGAGCGGCGGAGGCGGCAATCTCGACGGAGCATGGGTGCTGACCAGTGTCGGCGCGTCCTGCGGCACCTCCACCGACACGGTGGTCATCACCGGCGGCAAGCTGGTGGGACAGTACGGCACCGCCCAAGTCAGTCCGAACGGCTCCACCTCCGGCGTCGGTGCCGCCGGAAGCCTGAGTTGGACCATGTCCGGGCGATTTTCAGGCCGCAGCGGCTCCGGTACGTTCCAGCGATCCGATGGATGTGTCGGAAGCTGGACCGGATCGAAACAGTGATGGTCCTTGCCTCACCCCTGATACGCAAACAGCTCGATCGGCTCGCTGAAGCCGCGCACTCCGTGCTCGCCAACGCGCTCCAGATCGAACTGGCCGCCGACGAGATCGGCGAAGTCGCGTGACAGCAGCACCGTCTTTCCCAATTGCTTGGTCAAGGCTTCGAGTCGCGAGGCCATGTTGACGGCGGGACCGATCACGGTGAAGTCGAGCCGGGTGGACGATCCGATATTGCCGTACATGACGTCGCCGACATGGACGCCGATGCCGTAGTTCAGCGGCGCGCGGCCGGTGCCGTCGTTGCGCGCGTTCAACGCGATCATGGCCTGACGGGCTTCGGTCACGGCATGCAGCAGGTTTGCACCGGCATTGGGCTCGCTCAGCGGAAAGATGGCGAGCAGGCCGTCACCGATGAATTTCAGGATCTCGCCGCCATGCCGCGCGATCGGCTCCGACATCGCGTCGAAATAGTCGTTGAGCAGATCGATGACGTCGTCGCGCGGCCAATTGTCGGAAATCTTGGTGAACTCGCGCAGATCGCAGATCATGATCGCGGCGCGCACCGTCGTGCCGGTGCCGCGCCGCGTGGCGCCGGCCAGGATCAGCTCGCCGGCATGGGAGCCGACATAGGTCTCGAGCAGCGTTCGCGCCAGGCGATTTTTGATGCGGATCTCGCTGACCAGCGCCAGCACCGGCAATATGTTCTTGAGGGCGGCGACATGGGCGTCGTCGAAACCGCCGGGCTGGTTGGTCGCGAAGGTGACGAGATGGCGCTTGCCGAGCGTATGATAGAGCGGCCAGGCCACATAGTCGGTCAGGCCCTGCGCGCGCATCTCGCGATAGAGCGCGTGCTTGCGGCCGAGCGAGGGGTCGCGCTCGAGATTCTCGCGCACCTCGGTTGCGCCGTCGAACATTTCATTGGCGGGACTGCCGATGTATTCGGACCGCTCGCGGACGTCGTAGTCGACCCGCGCAATCTCCGCCTCGCGCATACCGTCGGCCCACATGAAGCGGGCGCCCAGCCATTGCGGATGCTGGATCAGCACGTGAACCGTCGACCGCGCCAGCGGAATGCCGGCCTGCTGAAGCCGGATGCACATCTCGGCAAAGATCTTGTCGATGAAGCGCTCGTCGCGCGTGCCGTTGATCAGCCAATCGACGACGCCGTCGGATAGCGTGCCGTTCTTGTCTCGCGAGGTCATATCTGCCCGTTCATATCGTGGCTACCCATATCGTGCTCTGGGCAGCGGCTGCATCAGGGCAGATATCGTGCTCCGGCGCGACGGCGTCAACCTAGCCAGTTGCACGGATTGTGCGCACCGCTCCGGCGGCGGGAACGCGGTTCAGCCGACGATTTGAATAGAGCTCAGCACGGCCAGCCCCGACACAAGCGCAAGCGTCGACGCCCCCGTCAGTTCGACCTTCAACGTGTTCTCGTGCGAAATCGAAAAATCCGTGCCGTCGAGACGGATGCCGCAGTCGCCGCGCGCCGCATAAATTAGATGCGTGCCAGCGGACAATCGCCGCTCACCGGGCGCCTTAAGCGCTTCGAGCTCAAGCGCCACCGCACCGCGCCGGCCCATCAAATTCACCACCTCGACTGGCCCTTCCTCGAGCCTGGTGACGATCTCGAGCTCGCCGGTGAAGCGCACCGTCGTGAACGGCTCGCGCTCGTCGAATTCCTGGGTGGGCGATTTCAGCACCAGCCCGCGGCCGCCGACCACCATTTGCAAACGGTCGATGCCGGGCATATGGGAGAACGGCCCGGGTGCCACGATCGGCGTGGCCGCGAAGCGCCACAGCAGGCTGTCCCAATCCTTCACATTGGACTCAGCGCGATGGGCATCCGCGATATCGGTGAAGATGCCGCCGCCGTTCTTCCAGGGCGAGCGGGTATAGTCCTCGGATTTCAGCAGTGTGGTTTTCATGAATTGAGGTGGTCCGGGAGCGCGAGAGGGCGGGTGTCAGTTACGTATCATGCAGCGGGAATCGTAGCCAGCTCTCGTCCGTCAGCACGCCAATCTTTTGCGACTACTTCGTCGTCAGTGCCGCGACCGGGCGCCACGCAACATCAGGCGCGCTCTCAACCAACTGCCGGCAGCGATCGCGCATCAGTTCGGCCGGACGATCCGGGCCACGCATATTCAGCACGGCTTCGAAATCAGCGAGTGCAGCCGCAAAATGGCGCCCGCGGTAGTTGGCGAGGCCCTGTTCATAGCGGACGATCCAATCAAGCCTGTCCCCGCCGCTCTCCCCGGCAAGTCCGATCAATTCGTAGACCGCAAAGCCCTCCTCACGTCCATACACGGCGATGCTGTCGATCTCGCGCGTGACGATGGCGCCGCGTGCGAGACGTTCGGTCGCTTCGCCAATGAGGATCTGCGTGCCGTAGGATTTGTTGGCGCCCTCGAGGCGGCTCGCGACGTTCACGGCATCGCCGATCACGGTGTAATTCAGGCGCAGCTCGGAACCGATATTGCCGACCAGCATGCGGCCGGAGTTGATCCCGATCCGGATCTGGAGCGGGTGGCCGAGATCGTCGGCAAGGCCGGACGCCGCGATCGCCCTGCAACAGCCGAGCGCCGCACGGCAGCAGCGTAGCGCGTGGTCGGCCTGCGGCTGCGGCGCGCCCCAGAACGCCATGACGGCGTCGCCGATGAACTTGTCGATGGTGCCGCCATTGGCGACGACGGCCTCGGAGGCGAGGTCGAGATAGCGCGACAACAGCGGCACGACACGGTCGCCCAGCCGCTCGGACAGCCCGGTGAAGCCGGCGATGTCGACGAACATCACGCTGAGCTCCTGCATGCTGCCACCGGGCCTTGCCTCGACGCCCTGTCGCAACAGTGAGCGGACCAGATCGGCCGGAATAAACTTGCGAAACGCTGAAAGGCCGGCCGCCATCTCGGCGATCGCGCCGGACAGGCTCGCGATCTCCTTGAGCCGCGACGGATGGCGGCGGACCTGCTCCAGCGCGAAGGCTTCGACATGGCGCAGCTCGCCGACGACGCGCGACAGCGGTGCGGCGATGACGGAACGCGCCAGCATCGCCGAGGCCAATGCTGCGAGCACGGCGCCGATGCCAAGGCCGAGGATCAGGCGGCGCAATGTCGTCTCGACCGGACCGAGGAACTCGGCCTCGGGGATCACGGTTGCGAGCGACCAGCCGGGAAACGGCAGCGGCGTGAGCGCCACTTCGTAAGCGCCGCCAGCCGATGTCAGCCGACTTCGCCAGGCTTCCTTGCGGCCATCCTCGCCCGCCTTCACGAGTGCCATCCGCGCCAGCGGCAGCAGCGTCGTATCGCCCTTCGCAGCGTGCAGCTCGTCGGCGTCCTTGTCGGGCGCCGCGATCAGCTCGCCGCTGCCGTCGATGATGAAAGCCGTTCCGGTGCGCCCGACCTCAAGCTGCGACAGGAAGCGCGCGAGCCGGGTGTATTCGATGACGATGGCGAGGACGCCTTGCCGCTCCTGGTAGACATCGATCGGACCGGCAAAGGTAATCGAGGGCCGCTCGCCGGTCGGATGGTCCATGACCTTGAACCACTCCGGCTCCCCGGCCGCCAACCCGGTCTTGAACCAGGTGCGATCGGCGACACGAAAATCGGTCGGCTCGAAACGGCGATTGGCGAATTCGATGTCGCCGGGCACCACCTCGTATTCGTCGATGCGGCGCTGGCCGGCATGATCGGTCAGCGAGATCTCCATCATCTCCAGGCGGCGGTCGCCGAGCTTGTGCGCGGCGAAGAAGGTCCCGTCGGGCCAGCCAAAGGCGACCCAGGAGATCGTCGCCTGCGATTGCAGTTGCGACAGGAATACGAATTCGCGCTTGTCGGCCTCGCGGGTGTCGAGCACGTTCTGCAAGAACAGCGTTCGAATGGCGGTGTGGGCCGCACGCGCCTCGTCCACGATCGCGGCGACCTCCTTGCGGACAGCGGCCACGATCTGCTCGTTGATGGTCGATGCGAGCTGCCGGCTCGCCGCCTCTGCCGTGCGCCACCACAACAGGCTGGAGAGAGCCGCGGTCAAAAGGATCGCGGTCAGGACCAGCGCCGAGACGGCGAGCCGAATGCTGACCGTCAGCTTCGCGAGCGCGCGCAGGTGCCGTCCGGGATCGACGTTCATCGCTGTTTCCGTTCTCCGGCAAAGCGGCGACTGGCCACCTCCTGTTACCGCTCTACGCAGCGCGCATGCATTCGTTACCTGTGGCAGGCACCGCGTGCCGCCGCCAATGCTCTCCGGCTAAGGTCTCGATAGAGACTAGGCATTGGATTGACCGGCCCGTCACCCGCTAATCCGATCCAAGCGCACAGCCCGTGCGCCCATTTAACGGCCTCACGAACTCGTGACCTGCTCGATCGGTAACGCGAGCCGGCTGCGAGGCGAACGAACAAGGCGCTCTTCGCCTGCCAGGCGATGCCATCTCGAACAGGAGAAACTTCAATGTCTGCCAAACTTGCCGTGACCACGCTCGTTCTCGCCGGCGCCATGTCGACCGCACTGGCGACCCTGGCCGCTGCTGCTCCGCTGACCAAGGCCGAGGGCGACGCGGCCGTCGCCGCCAAGAAGGAAAAGTGCTTCGGCGTCGCACTGAAGGGCCAGAACGATTGCGCCGCCGGACCGGGCACGACCTGCCAGGGCACCTCGACCGCCGACTTCCAGGGCAATGCCTGGAAATTCGTCCAGGGCGGCACCTGCACCAGCATCGAGCTGCCGGGCGGCAAGAAGGGCTCGCTCAAGCCGGTCTGACGCGCTGCGTCGCGACCACCACGACACGGAAGAGCGGAGAGAAACCATGACGACGGCAATCGCGCCTGACATGTCTGCGGTGCCCCTCCGCTATTCCGCGCCGATCGGCGGCGTCGCCGGGACGAGCTTCAAGCCCGAACACCTTCATGCGATCCTGGGCGCGAAACCACAGCGCGGCTTCTTCGAGGTCCATGCCGAGAACTACATGGGCGCAGGCGGACCGCCGCACCGCGCGCTGGAAGCGATCCGCCGCGACCATCCCGTCTCGCTGCATGGCGTGTGCATGTCGATCGGCGGACCACAGCCGCTCGACAAGACCCATCTGGCCCGCTTTCGCGCACTGGTGGCGCGTTACCAGCCCGCGCTGGTATCGGAGCATCTCGCCTGGTCGACGCATGAGAGCAGCTTCTTCAACGATCTGTTGCCGCTGCCCTACACCGCAGCAACGCTCCGAAACGTCTGCGATCACATCGATCAGGTGCAGGACGCGATCCGCCGACCGCTGCTGCTGGAAAACCCGTCGACTTATGTCGCCTTTCGCGAATCCTCGATGAGCGAAACCGATTTCATCCGCACTGTTGCCGAACGGACCGGCTGCGGGCTGCTGCTCGACATCAACAATGTATTCGTATCAGCGACCAATCACGGCTTCTCAGCACTCGACTATCTCGCGGACTTTCCGCTGGCCCGCGTCGGGGAGATTCATCTCGCCGGCCATGCCGCGCAGGCCGACGACGAAGGCGACCTGCTGCTGATCGACAGCCATGACGGCCCGGTCGCGGACGCCGTGTGGAAGCTGTACGAGATCGTCGTCCGGCGCCGCGGCGGCGTGCCGACGCTGATCGAGTGGGACAGCAAGATCCCGGACTGGGCGGTCCTGCAAGCGGAGGCGGCCGCTGCGCAGGCGATCCTCGATCGTTGCCGCCCGGTCGGGCTGACGGGAGATCGTCATGCCGCCTGAGCCTGACCTTTGCTTTGCCGCAGCCTTTGCACCGGCGCTGCTGGACCCGGTGCGCCCTGCGCCTGAGATCGTGACCGGTCCGAACGGCAAGGCACCTGGCAAGCGCTACGACGTCTACCGCAACAACGTCACGGTCAGCCTGATCGACGCGCTCGCCGCGATCTATCCGGCGGTGCAGCGCATCACCGGCATCGACTTCTTCCGTGCCATGGCGCGCTTCCATGTTCGCCAGACGCCACCGATCTCACCGCTGCTGTTCGACTACGGCCACGACTTCCCGGCCTTCATTGCGCAATATGAACATGCGCAGATGATGCCGTGGCTCGCAGATGTCGCCCGCATCGAGCGGGCCTGGCTCGATGCCTATCACGCCGCCGACGCCGCACCGCTGTCGCCGGGGCAGCTTGCCGCGGTTGCGCCGGAGCGGCTGGGCGACCTCGTCCTCATACCGCACCCGGCGACGGCAATCGTGCGGTCGCAATTCGCGGCGGTGACGATATTTTCCGCCAACCGCGATACGTCGCCGGTCGGGCGCATCGACGCTGCGACACCGGAGGACGCGTTGGTCACCCGCGCCGAATTCGATGTCGTGGTCCGGCACCTGCCGCGGGGCGGAGCCACATTCGCGAGCAGCCTGATGTCGGGTCGGCCGCTCGGCGAGGCCGCCGCACGCGCGCTGGACGCGGCGGCCGACTTCGACCTCGCTTCGAACATCACCGGCCTGATCGAGGCGGGCGCCTTCACCTCAATCGCTTTCGGAGACGTCTGATGATCACGGACCAACGCATGCAGGCGGGTGGCGGCCTGCCCTCTCTCGGGCTGCTCGTCGACAAGGCCAATCATCTGGTGCAGACCATCGCCTCGCCGTCGCTCGTCCAACTCGTGCTCCGCGTCGCGCTGGCGGTGCCGTTCTGGCGTTCCGGCATGCTCAAATGGGCAGGCTTCCTCAGGCTCAACGACACTGCCGTGACGTTATTCAGCGACGAGTTCATGCTGCATCTGCCGGGCGGGCCCTATCACTATCCGGCGCCGACCGTGATGGCGTTCCTCTCCGGATGCGGAGAGATCATGTTCCCGATCCTGCTCCTGCTCGGCCTCGGCACGCGGTTTGCGGCGCTCGGACTGCTGTTCATGACCGTCATCGTCGAGCTGACCGTGCCCGACGGCTGGCCGATCCACATCACCTGGGCGGCGATGGCGCTCGGCATCATGGCCTACGGACCGGGCTGGGTCTCGCTGGACCACCTGATCTGCCGAGCGCGCGGCCCCCGGCCATAGGCGCGAGGCGCCGTCTCACATCCCGCTCAATCCGCTATCGACCGCGAGCGTCTGCGCGGTGACGTAGACGCTCTCGTCCGAGAGGAAGAACAGCACGGCATAGGCGATTTCCCAGGCGGTGGCCTGGCGGCCGAACGGGACATGGCCCTTGCCACGGTTGGGTCGGCCGGCGCCGGCCTCGCGGCCGTTCGGGGTATCGACGAGGCCGGGATAGACCAGGTTGGCGCGAATGCCGCGGCGCGATCCGAGATGGGCGATGTTGCGCATCAGGCCGCCGAGAGCGGCCTTCGAGGAATCATACACCGCCATCTGCGAGCCGGCTTTCAGCGCGGCGATCGAGGAGATGAAGACGATCGATCCGCCGTTGTCGAATTTCGGCAGGCCCGCGCGGCAGCACAGCATCGGCCCGCGAACATTGACATCGTAGATCGCATTCCACTCCTCGGGGCTGACGGCGTCGAGCCCGACCTTGCCGAAGGTGCCGATGTTGAGCACCATGCCGTCGAGCCCGCCCATGGCGCGATGCGCCTCGTCGATCATGCGCAGGATTTCGGCCTCCGACGTGACGTCGGCAGCAATCGCAAAGGCTTCGCCGCCTTCGTCGGTGATGCGCTTGACGGTGTGCTCGGCCGAGGTTCGATTGAGGTCGGCGACCGCGACCTTGGCGCCCTCACGCGCGCACAGAATGCTCATGGCGCGGCCGTTGCCGATCGGATCGGTGGCGGCATCGAACACGCGCTGGCCACCGCCGACGATCAGGATGCGGCGGCCCCTAAGGCGCCCCCTGCCCGGCGCTTCGCCCAGCGATTCCGCACTCGGCGGGCGGACATAGCGCTCCGGTCTGGTCTCGGAATTCTCGGACATGCGCGCCGCCTATGTCTTGCCGCCGTCATAGACCTTCATGCCGGCTGCCGGATCGAGATCGGTCTCGGTTGCCTCGGTGACACGCGCCATCATCATATAGAAGCCGAGCGCGACGATGGATTCGACGATCTCCTGGTCGCTGAAATGCTCGCGCATGGCGGCGAAGATCGCCTCGGGAACGCGGACGTTCTCGACCACTTCGCGGCCGAATTTCAGCAGCGCGCGCTCGGCCTCGCCCAAGCCGGCGGCATCGTAGTCGGCGCGCTCGACCGCATCGATCTGGGCTTGCGTGCAGCCGACCCCGAGCGCGATCGGCACGTGCTGGCGCCACTCGTAGGCGCCGCCTTCGAGCTGGGCGGCCTGGAGGATCAGGAGCTCGCGATTGACCGCACTGAGCTTCTGCTTGTGCAGGATCGAATTGCCGAGCCGCATCGCCGGAATCATGTTGGCCTCGGCATGGGCCATCATGCGGAAAATATTCAGCTTGACCGGCATGCGGTCGAACGAGGCGCGGATGTCGCCGCTGGTGGTCTCCGGATCAATCAGGGGCAGCCTTGCCACGAGTCTCTCCCTTGGCTTTTCGTTTCTTGTTGTCGTTTGTGCCACCATCCGCCGCGATCAGCGACAGGAAGAAGGCGAGATAGCGATCGATCGCCTCGATCACCTTCGGCCGCGGCGACGGTGCCGCGCCCATCACGTAATGCTCGAGACGGATGTAGATCAGCCCGGCCGCGAACAGCCGCGCGGTCTCGCGCGGATCCGGCGTCGAGACCAGACCGGCAAGCGCAAAGCCGCGGAAATAATCCGTCATCATGCTCTGCTCGCGCGCGTAAAAATGATCGGCGAATTTGGCGCGGATGCCGGGCACGCGATTGCGCTCGGCGGTGATGACTTTCTGGAACTGGTGCTCGCGCGGGTCGGACCATTGCTCGACGAGATCCAATGCAAACTGCCGGCAGAACGCGGCCGGCTGGCGCGCGAGCTGCTTGTAGCGCGGCTCCTCCAGCCGGCTCGCCGAACTGGCCGGACCGTGCTCGCTGACGATCGCCTCGAGGATCGCGGCCTTGCCCGCGAAGTGATTGTAGAGGCTGCTCTCGCGAATGCCGACGCGACGCGCGAGCTCGCGCATCGAGGCGCCGCCATAGCCGCTGTGCGCGAACAGATCGAGCGCCTCGGTAAGGATGCGCGCGCGGGTCGTGGGCGCAGCCGCTTCCGCCGCGCTGGTGGTGTGAACAGCCATGCGGCTTGACTAACGAACGATCGTTCGCTAGTCAACCGTCAGCACGATCGCTCGTTCGGTCTTGCGCTTCAACTCCGCTCCCAGAAGAAGCGGAGAGCAATCTGGGGAGACTAGGTCATGGCGCGCTTCGTCCATTTTCGTCTGCTGCGCGCCGCAACATTGTCATTGGTCGTAACGTCCTCGGCAATGCTGCCTGCGCGCGCCGAGGACCCAGCCGCCTATCCCACGCACAAGATCAGGATGCTGCTGCCTTATGCGGCCGGTGGCGGCGGCGACGTGATCGGACGACTGCTCGGCGACAGGATGGGCAAGACGCTCGGACAGAGCGTCTATATCGAGAACCACACCGGGGCTGCCGGCACGCTCGGCACCCAGATGGTCGCAGCGTCCGCGAATGACGGCTACACCATCACTGTCGGCGGCATGACCACGCATGTGCTGGCGCCGGCGATCTATCCGAAACTGCCTTACGATTCGATCAAGGACTTCACCACGATCGGGCGCATCGGCACGTCCTCGATCATGCTGGTGGCGACCAAGGATTTCGCCGCCAACGACATCAAGGGCCTGATCGCGCTGGCCAAGAAGGGTGAGCCGATCCAGTACGGAAGCTGGGGCGTGGGCTCGACCGGACAATTCTGCGCGGAAATCCTGATGCAGCAGACCGGAATCAAGATGGATCACGTGCCGTTCAACGGCATCGCAAAACTCGCCGGCGATCTGCTCGGCGGCCACATCTCGCTGGCGACCCTCGACATGGCGACCGCGACGCCGCTGGTGAAGGACGGCTCGATCAAGGCGCTGGCCGCCTGCGGCGAGCGCTCGCCGAGCCTGCCGGATGTCGCAAGCTACAAGGAACAGGGCGTGCCGTTCGACCGCAGCCTGTCCTGGGCGATGTATGCGCCTGCGGGCCTCGCAGAGCCGATCGCAAGAAAGCTGTCGGCGGCACTGAAGGACGCGCTCGCCGATGCCGAGGTGAAGGAGAAGCTGCTGGGGCTCGGCATCACGCCGCAATTCGTGCCGGGCGACGAGCAGCGTGACATCAACGCCCGCGACATCGCGGCCTGGAAGCAGGTTGCCAAGGACGCGGGCATTGAAGTGAAGTGAAGTGAATCGAGATCAGGTGAACGAGGTGACAACGGGGGCGCCGCTATGAGCCGCATCTTCGGCGCGGTGCGCCAGAACGGATATGTGGTGCGGGACATCCACGCCGCGATGAAGCACTGGATCGAGGTGATGGGCGTCGGTCCGTGGTACTACATGGACCGCGTCAAGACCGACTGGTTTCGCCATCGCGGCGAAAACTCCGCCGTCGAGATGAGCATCGCGCTGGCCAATTCCGGCGACCTCCAGATCGAGCTGATCCAGCAGCGCAACGACGCACCCTCGCTGTACAGGGAATTCCTCGAGTCCGGCCACGAAGGCCTCCAGCACATGTCCTACTGGAGCCACGACTACCAGGCGCTCTACGACAGGGCGCTCGGGCTCGGCTACAGGATCGGCCACGAGGGCCAGATCGGCGGCGACAAGGGCCGCTTTGCCTATTTCGACACCCAGGCCCATCCGGGCACCGTGATAGAGATCTCCGACATCAGCGGCACCAAGGGGCCGTTCTTCGAGAAGGTCCGGCAGGCTGCGGCCAACTGGGACGGCACGCGGCCGATCCGTGAGGTCGGTGGGGGCCGATGACGCCGGCGGCCCGCAAGGCGATGCAGGAACGGTCCGGGTTCACCGCGCTGCTGGCGCGGGAGACGGCAATCCATGGTAACGTGAGCCTCGTGTCCGAACCTTCAGCGAGGCAAGCATGTCCAACACTGACAAGGTTTTCGCCGGCTCGATCCCAAAGCTCTACGACGAATATCTGGTACCCCTGATCTTCGCCGTTTACGCCGACGACATCGCAAGACGTGTCGCGGCCCGGTCCCCCTCCGTGCTGCTCGAGATCGCGGCAGGCACCGGCGCCGTGACGCGCGCGGTCGCGGCGGCGCTGCCGCCTGGCGTCCGTTATGTCGCGACCGACCTCAACGAGCCCATGCTCGCCGTCGCGGCGCAGCGTCAGGCAGACGACGATCGCATCTCGTGGCGCCAGGCCGACGGATCGGCCCTGCCCTTCGACGATGCCGAATTCGACGTGGTCTGCTGCCAGTTCGGCGCCATGTTCTTTCCGGACCGCGTCAAGGCTTACGGGGAAGTGAAGCGCGTCCTGAAGGATGGCGGCACGTTCGTGTTCAACGTCTGGGATCGCATCGAAGACAATGTGCTGACGCATGAAGCAACTGTCGCACTCGAAAAGCTGTTTCCCGACGACCCGCCCCGTTTCATGGCCCGGACGCCGCACGGCTATCACGACAAGGCGGTCATCAGAACCGACCTCGAACGCGCAGGCTTCCGTGACATATCGATCGAAACGCGCGCTGAAATAAGCCGCGCGCCGTCGCCTGAGCACGCTGCGATCGCGCTCTGCCAGGGCACGCCGCTACGCAGCGAGATCGAGGCACGCGATGCCAGCAAGCTTCAGGCTGCGACCGACATCGTTGCCGAGGCGATCCGAACGCGCCATGGGTCCGGACCGATCGAGGGCAAGATCCAGGCTATCGTGATCGAGGCGCGGTAGTGACGGACTTCGATCAGCCCGCCTCCTACCAGAAGCCCCGCTGCATCGGCTGTGCCGGCTGATAGTATTGATACTGGCCACGCCGGCGCGGATTGACGGGCTGCGGGTTCGGGTCGCGCTGGAAGAAGAAGCCGAAACCGTTGCCGCCATTGTCCCAGCCGTCGTCGCTCGCCATGGCCATCGGAGGCGCGGTCGGCTTGCGCGTGATGAAACCGCCCTGGGGCTGATTGCTCAGCACCGCGACGAACTCGGTGCGGTAGTTGGTCTCGCTGCTCAGCGGCTCGTCCGAGATGATGATCGAGGACCGCGGCAATGCGGTCGGCGCGATGCGATCGAGCACCTCCTGCGGGATGGTGATGCGATCGAGCGCGCTCTTGGCGTTGTCGCCGTCTTCGATCGTGACCACGCTCCAGCGCAGGCCCATATCGTTCTTCGCCATCGCCGTGAAGATATGCGTGCCGAGCGGCTGGTCGGGATTGCGGATCGTGACGGGAACCTCGATGCTGGTGTCGAACACCTCGCCGCCGCCGTCCGGTGCCGGCTTGTGCGTGTTCCGCCGCACATAGAGCTTCTGCGTCGCGCGGCTGATGTAGACCGAGACCGGTTCGAGCGCGAGTTTTGCGTCGGTCGCAGCCTTCACGGCGTCGGCCTTCCTGGCCGCTGCCGCCTTGGCGGCCTCTTTCGTGGCAGCGACCGCATCGCGCTTCGGCTGTGCGGCGGCCTTGGCGGCATCGAGCTGCGTCGCCGCGTCGGCAGCCTTGATGGCGGCCTTCTGCTTCAGCTCCTCGGCCTTGGCGCGGGCCTGATCGGTCTTGGCGGCCGCGAGCTGCTTGTCGGCGAAGGCGAGTTCGGCGTCAGCGCGGGTCTTCTGCTGTTCCAGCTTGCGCAACGACGCCGGCAGCGAAGCCGCCTCTTTCGCGGCCAAAGTCGCGGCCTTCTTGGCCTCGTCGGCCGCCCTTGTGGCCTCCTCGGCCTCGCCGGAGAGCCTGCCGATTTGGCCCGGCGCCGCGGCAATGGCGTCCCGCTTCGGCATGAACAGTGCGGGATGAACGATGTCGATCGGAGCCGCGTCGTTCGGCGAGATGATCACCCGCATCCCGATGTTGGTCTTGTCGAACAGGCCCTCCGCGAAGCCGAACGGCATCCGCACGCAGCCATGCGAAGCGGCATAGCCGGGCAGCGGCCCGCCATGCAGCGCGATGCCGTTCCAGGTGATGCGCTGCATGTTCGGCATCCAGGCGTCGTCATACATGGTCGAGTGGTGGTCCTTGTCCTTCTCGACGATGGCGAAGACGCCGGCCGGCGTCTCGCGTCCCGTCGTGCCGGTGGACACCGGCGCGCGAAAAATCCAGCCCTCGGCGTCGTAGAAGGTGACCTGCTGGCTCTTGATCGAGACGATCGCCATGATCGGTTCGCCGGCCTCGCGCGGCGCCACCGCCTCGGCCGGCTGGCGCGCCTGCTTGGCCGCATTGGCCGGGCCCACGGCCGCAAAGGCGAGCATCGCCGCCAAGGTCACAATTCCGGGAGGCCCCCAACGCCGCATCGCCACGGTGGATTGCGCCGTTGTCATCAGGTTTCTCATGCCATCCTCGGTCGAAATTGCCAGTCCGCCGGTCATTGATCAGATTGCGATCATTGAATTAAGAAATCGCAGCCGCCTTACGTTCCGTCTGTGGCGACATTCGGCACGTTCCAGCGATAAATCTCATATACGACGGTTGACGCAGGCGGAAGGGCGGCGCGCGGCCGAAGCTGGCGGTCTATCGCTGCGACAGAATGACCGGGGGCGGTGACACGGCTGCCAGCGCCCGGCGTCGGACGGCGGGCCACCTTGAACGGGCGCTGAACGCCCATCGCCTTCCGATCGCGCGGATTCACGCCATTCGGCGGCCGCGCGGGGGCGGCGTAAGCGAAACCGCTGGGGTCAAGGCTGCCTTTTCAAACAAGCTTGGCTCCCTTTCCAAACAAGGCCGCCTCTCCAAAGGAGACGAGCCGCTGCCGCTCCTCGTCCCACAAGGTCAGCCGCACGGTCCGCAAACTCTGGAGCAGCGTAATCCGCCCGACACCAGCGAACTGCGGATTGTCGCGCAACACGTCCTGCAAGCGATAGTAGGGAATTCGACTGGACAAATGATGGATGTGGTGGACGCCGATATTTGCCGTGAACCATCGCAAGACAGCCGGCAGTTGGTAGTGAGAGCTGCCGTGCAGCGCGGCGTCGTGAAAATTCCAGGTCTCGTCGTGGGCCCAGTGCGTGTGCTCGAACTGATGCTGGACGTAGAACAGCCAGACACCGATCGACGCCGCCAGAACAATGATCGGCAGATGCACGAGCAGGAACGGCCCATAGCCGACCAGCTGGATCATCGTGACGACGAGAACCGCGAGGGCGATGTTCGTGCCCATCGTGCTCAGCCAGGGTTTCCAGCCGCGACGCATCATCCCCACCGGCAATCGGTGCTTCAAGATGAACAAATACGAGGGGCCGACGCCAAACATCACCAGGGGATGTCGATACAAGCGATACAGCGTCCGACGCCATCGAGACCGCCCGAGAAATTCACGCGTGGTCAACGTGTCGATGTCGCCCAACCCTCTTTGATCGAGATTGCCGGAGTTCGCATGATGGCCTGCATGGTTGCGCCGCCAGTAGCCGTATGGCGTCAGTGTCATCACGCCGAGGGCACGGCCGACCCAATCGTTCGCAACGCGGCCGCGGAAGAAAGAGCCGTGTCCGCAATCGTGCTGGATCATGAAGAGGCGGACCAGCAAACCCGCCGCGGGCACCTCCAGCAGGAGGGCCAACCAATAGCCCTGGTCAAGAGCGGCCCAGATCAGAGCCCAGATGACGACGAACGGTATCGCCGTAATCGCCAGTTCAAGGACACCCCGCGCATTGTCGGGCTCGCGATAGCGGGCAAGCAACTGCGCCGATGCGCGGATTTCCGGTATTCCTTGGGTCATATCTGCTCTGCTCCCGACATGCGGCCCAAGAAGCACGGTTATGGCCAAGGATGCAACAAAATCGCCCACCACCTGGACCGCTTCCGGTCGAAACCGAGCCATCGCCAAGTCAAGCGGCGCTTTCAGGGCTTCAGACGGTGAGGACGAGCCTCGTCAGACGCCGCGGCTAAACGCCTAACGCCTTCCGATTGAAGGTTCGCAGGAAACGCAACGACAGCGTCCGGACATTTGCGACGTTCAGCAACCACGCTGCGGCGACATAAGCGAGGCCGCCGGCAAGGCTCACAACCATGAGCGGGACGAGGCCGATGCCATTGACCTGGGATCGTGCCACGAGAATCGCAGCCGCCATCGCCGCGGCGGAGACGGCAACGCCGGCGAGGCGGTGGAGGTCGAACGGGACCGGATGGGCGCGATGCATCAGGGCGACGGCAACGAGGAAGCCGATCGCTTCGGTCGCAAGCGTTGCCAGCGCCGCGCCGTAGAGGCCATGGCCGGCCACCAGCACGAACATCAGCGCCACGCTGACGACCAGCGTCAGGAACGACTGCGCCGCCAGCATGAACGGCCGCTCGGCAAGCTGGAAGCTAATCTGCACGTAGAATTGATTGGCGATGCCGAACAACCGCGCGAGCACCAGGATCGGCAGCAATGCCGACACCCCGGCGCGGAAGTCGACGCCGACGAGCGTGCCGGCAACCTGGTCGGCTGCGAGCGCGAGCCAGACGGCGACGGGCGCGACCACGACGAGCAGAAGTTCGAGGCTCTCCGTCAGCCGCTCCCGCGTCGTCTCGTTGTTTTTCTCCGACAATGACCGGAACACCAGCGGCACTGTTGCCGCAGCGACGCTGGAGGCAATCATGACCATGAACTGTCGCGGCAGATCGGCGGCGACGCCAAAGATGCCGGCGGCGTCCTTGCCGAGCAAATATGCCACGATGAGGCGGTCGCAGGCCGAGTAGACCGCGACGGACAATCCGGCCAGCGTCAGCGGCAGGCCGTAGCGCGCGAGCTGCACGAACTGGCTGCGCTGAAAACGCGCAATCCGGGTGCGGTCACCAACGAGGTTCAGGATGATCCCCGCGAGCGAACCCAGGCCGAATGCGGCGAGCAGGCCCAGTCCACCCCAGCCGAGCCAGATGCCGAGCAGGCCGAAGCCGACGCTCGACACGCTGCGCACGATCGAGATCGCCGCGAACCTGTAAGGGCGCAGTCTTGCGCGCTCGAACTCCTGGCCGACATCGACGGCATTCGCCATGATCGCAACGAACATGCTGGCAAGCAGCAGCCCAACGCTGAGATCACTGCGGAACAGGAAGACCAGCGGCGTGGTGGCGCAGAGGACGGCGACGGTGAGCGCGAAGGCGACCATTGCGGTGCCGCGAAAATCCACCTCGGCCGACATCGCCTGATAGCGCGACACCGAGAGCTTGATCCAGGCGAAGAAGATCGCGCCTAGAATGCCGGCCAGGCTGATGCCGACGACATAGACGCCGTACTCCGCCGGCGTCAGCAGCCGCGTGTAGGCCGTGACGGCAAAGAAGCCCACCGCCGCAGGCAGGATGTAGGCGACGAGATAAATCGAGAAATGGCGGTTCAGCATGCGAGCACGGGACCGGCAACATTGTTGCGAGTGTGACGGCCGTTCATCAATTGGACCATGGCGGGGCGAACGAATTGCGCCGCAGCATCTCTCAAGAATGTCACATAAGTCTGGAGATCGGGCGGCGAATGCGGCTTTGAGGCCGCTTTCGCGGGTTAGCGTTAAATTTGCCCTTCCCTGACGGGGCACGGCCACCGAAAGGAACCGTGATTTCGCAGATGGCAAAGTTAACCCAACGACGGGAAACCCCGGCGTTGCAAGGCGTCGCTTGGTACGATGGCGCGTTGGTGCGATTAAGGAATGCCGTGACCAGGCTCGACAGACGCGAATTTCTCCTCGGCAGCGCCGCAGCACTCACGGCAGCCGCATCGGCATCCGCAGCGCCGGCGTCGAAACTCGCCCAGCGCTATCAGGGATTTGGTGCCGCGGCCACGCTCTGGGATCTGCAAGCCGATCCCAGGCTCGGCGAAGCCATCAGCACGTATTGCACGCAGGTGGTTCCGGTGCTCGAGCTGAAATGGCCGATGCTGCGTCCGGACGCGCACACCTTTGCCTTCGAACGTGCCGACGCGATCCTGGATTTCGCCCGGCAGAACGACCTGACGATGCGCGGCCACGCGCTCGCCTGGTATCACGACATTCCGGACTGGACCAAGCAGATCAAGGATACCAAGGGCGTCGAGCGCGCCTATGTCGACCACATCGGCACCGTCGTCTCCTATTACAAGGACAAGCTGACGTCGTGGGACGTCGTCAACGAGCCGATCCCCGACAATCCGCGCAGTCCAAAAGACCGGCGCGACTCGTTCTGGACGCAGCATCTGGGCAATCGCTGGATTCCGCTGGCGTTTCGTACGGCGGCCGCGGCCGATCCCTTCGTCAAGCTCGCGATCAACGAATATGACATCGAGTCGGCCAAGGACACGTTCATCGCGAAGCGCGCGGCCTACCGCCAACTCATCATGGAGCTGCTCGACCAGGGCGTGCCGCTGCACGCCGTGGGAATGCAATCGCATCTGCATGCCGAGCTCGAGATCGACACGCATGGGCTGGCCGAATTCGTCACCGAGCTGCGCGCATGGGGCCTCGAGGTGTATGTCACCGAGCTCGATGTCGACGACCAGAAGCTGACGGGGACGCCAGCGGAGCGCGATGCCATCGTCGCCAAGCGCGTTGACGATCTCCTCACCGCGATCTCGACCAGCGGACCGGTGCGCTCGATCCTGACCTGGGGCCTCTCGGACCGCTATAGCTGGATCAACGGCACCTTTGCCCGGGCCGACAAGCAGCCGAACCGTCCTCTGCCGCTCGACGGCGAGTTCAAGCCGAAGCCGTTCATGAACGTGATCAACAAGTTCACGAGGGACGCTTAAGGTCTAGCGAGCTTTCGGCACTTCGAACTGAGCCTCGTCGCCCATGTGATCGGGCGAAAGGCTCGGACCGCGACGGTCGCGTGAGCTGAGGCGGAACACGTCGCGGATGTCGTCGATCGAGGTCGACGAATAAGACTGGATGCAGAGCGCCACCTGGTCGGGCGAAGCGGCGCGCATCATCGCTTCGATGGCCGGGCGGTCGAGGCGCGTGTCATCCCAATGCGAGACCGCGATGCTGTCCTCGGTGACCCGATGAGTGGCCAGATGCGCGGGCGCGTTCGCGACGAAATGGCCGTACATGAGATATTCCGAGAACTTCTTCTTCCGGCACAGCGCCAGAACCCAGTTCAATCCCGTCGCCGACTTGATCGCGTCGGTCATCGCGCGCGCGGTGTCCTTGTCCCACACCAGTGCGTTGCCGACATAGTCGTCCGCGGGGAAGGACCTGTCCTTGATGCCAAGGAGCTGATCGACGGTGCGGAGCCACAGGACATGCAAAGGGTGGGCGGCGTCGATCCCGTTGCGCGCGACGAACAGCGGCGTCTTCTCGCCGCCGGCATACTGGCCGACGTCGAATTCGCGGAAGAACAGATTGTCCGAATCCAGGATGCAGACGCGCTGCTCGGGCGCGTTGAGGACGCCGGCGATCTTGAGGATCTGCTGGATGTGCCAGCCATGAACGGGTGACGACAGCAGCGACAGCCAGACGCGCCGTTTGCTGATGAACTGCAGAGCCGGCGGCAGCGCCCACAGCCATTTCGGCAAATAGCGCGAGGCCGGAACGATGACACGCTTGTCGGAAGCGAACTGCGCGAACAGCGGCAGATCCTCATCGTTAACGAGAACATAATGCCGCGTGTAACCGGTCAACCAGGTGTCGATGCTCTCGCTGAGCAGCGAAAAGCGCTCGATATCCTTGGCGTAGCTGGCGGTCAGCAGGGCAACGGAATGCATGGCGCGCGCTCGTATGGCGATCAGGCCGTAGTCATAACGGCGCGTAGATGGGCTGGAAACTCACAATCTGAATCAAGGTAAAGCGAAACAGAGGGTAACCGCAGGAAAAGACTAGCCTCCGGACGCAAGGCTTCTGACATAGGCGATCGCTCGCTCAGCTACGGCAGGATCAAGATCGGTCTTACGTATCATTTGCTCAATCAGCTCCAGGTCCAAAGGACGCGTCCCATGGATCGCGCTGACGAACCTCTGGTCCCTCTCATCCAACCTGGCGAGTTTTGACACGACGAGGTCTTCCAGCGCAGGCGCCACGCCGGTCACCGTCCGTCCCGCGACTTCAGTTTGCACCCTGACCGCCCGGTTCAGCCAACCTCTCGGGAGCTTAGCCGTCGTCTCATCGACGCCATCGATGTAGAAACCATGCGTGCGGTGGAACTGGCTTTCAGATCCAAAAAGGCCGTCGATGTGTTCAGACGCAATGGGCTGCACACCGTCGCGCGTGTGCTTGGCCTCCGTCATTTCCCAGACTTTTGCGTTTGCTGGAAAAGCGTCGATTTCCGGCGATTGCCTCGTCGCCTCAGGCGCATCGGACATGGAAGCCAGTATCGCCTGACTGCCCACGATGTACACCGTATCCGTCAAATGCGAAGGCCAGGGCTCTGACGACTCGAAGCAAATCCTCGAAATCGCGTACTGGGCCACCTTCAGCCATCACAGATCTCAATCAGAAGAAATTTGAGTATTCAAGCCGCGTTCGACGATTCGTCTTGCAGCTCTCCGGAGCCGGACCCGCATGTCGTAATCTCCAAAATGAACGCCTTCGGTGAGAAAGAATGGCGACGAATTGCGCAATTTGACCATCTCGCGATCGCGACTGATCAGTTTCATCGCAAGTTCCCCAGTCGGAAGAGCAAGCAACTCCTGCCACTCGCGTACGAAAGGCCAATCGGTGAATTGGTCGGCCTGACGGGCATGAGCTGCCTTGGCCTTTTCGACCAAAGATGGGTCGCGGCGAAGCCTCCGCACGATCAGCCGATGCATCATCAGCTTCGCGGTATCGCCAACCACACCCTCGTTCAATCCGTCATTCATCTGTTCATCCGGACCCAGCCGGAAATATAGACAACCCGCCGGGAACAAAACAGGGCGCAACTTCCCAATAGTTACCACTTTAGCGCGGTGAGCCCTAATCCGACGGCAGCCCCTGCTCGATGCCGCGAAAACGCAGCGGCGCCAGCGCGGAGGCGCGCTGCCACCAGTCGGCGACGCGGTCGTCGAGCGCGGTCACGCCTCGACCCTGGCCTGGGAAGATCCGGATCTGCTGCACCGCCTCGGCTTCGAACCCCTTGCCCTTGCGGGTGATCTTGAGCGCGGCGCCTTCGCGGTCCCGCTGCGTCAGCGGTACCAGAAGCCGGCCGCGCGGACGAAGCGACCGAAGCCAGAGCGGATGCGGCTGCGAGAAGCCGGCATGAACGATGATCACGTCGGCGGGCTCGCCGATGTCCTCGCATCCGTCGCCATGGACGACCGCGACGTTGCGATAGGCGCCGAGATAGCTCGCGGCGCGCGCCGCAAGCCGCTCGTCGCATTCGATTGCCTGCACCCTGCCCTTGGGGCCCACGATCTTGGACAGCACGGCCGAGAAATAGCCGAGCCCGCAGCCGATCTGGACCACACGGTCTTTCTCCCGGACGTCGAGCAAATCGATGAAGTGCGCCCACAGGCTCGGCAGTCCGGTGTCGAGCTTGCGGCGCGCATCGATCGCGACCAGCACATTGTCCTGGAGATGAACGGGATCGGCATCCGGCGTCAGCCGATAATTGCGCGCCGCCTCGCTCTTGATGCGCCAGGGTCCCTTCGCCAGAAACTTTTCGCGCGGAACGGTGGCGAGGGCTTCGAGCAGGCGCGCTGAGGAGATCCGCTCGCGCTTTGCGATCAGCTCCACGTAACGCGCACGCGCGGCGGCAAGATCGCTCATCTCACGGGATCGACCTGTGCACGAACAGGCGCGTCCGCGCCGAGCTCGTCGATCAGTTGCATCGCCTGTTTCAGGTCCGGCGTGGAAAAGCCCTCGCTGAACCTGCCCACGATCGGTACGAGCAGGAGACGAGCGTGCTCGCGCTTGCCGGCTTGGTGCGACAGGCGCGCGAGGCTGACGGCGGTGCGAAGCTCCCACGACAGCGCGCCCTGCTTGCGCGCGATCTCCAGCGACAGGTTGAACAGGTCCTCGGCCTCCTGCACCGAGGCCGGATCCCCGTCCGAGAGCGTGATCTCGCCTTGCAGGCGGTAGACCTCGGCGAGGTAGGAGTGGTCACCGGTCCGTCTTGCGGTCGCGAGCGCACCGTCCAGCGCGCGCAAGGCGGCATCGCGCATCCCGACCTTGGCGTAGGCCTCCGCGAGCAGGCAGCGGAACCAGCAGCCGGCGAGCCAGGAATCCATCGCTTCGTATTCGTCGAGGCCGAACCGCATCTGGCTGAGGCCTTCGTCGGCCTCGCCGAGCTGCGCCAGCGCCCAGCCGCGCAGGATCGCGGCCTGCTGCTTCCAGTGCAGGAAATTGTGCTCGGTGGCGATGATCATGGCGCGGTTGGCGTGGTCGCGCGTGCCCTCCACATCGCGCAAATGCTGGCAGAGATAGGCGCCGAACACGAGCGCGAAGGCGAGCGTGAAGGGGTGGCGGATCTTCTCGGCGTTCGCGATCGCCTGCTCGCTGTGCTGGCGCGCCGCGTCGGGCCGGCCGAGGAACCACAGCAGGTAGCCGAGATAGGACAGCGAGACGACGCCGGGATCGGTGCCGTGCCGCTCCATCAGATCGGAGTGCAGGTCGGGGCTGTAGAGGTTGATGCAGCGATGCAGATGGTGCTGGGACACAGCAAAGCGCCCGCGATAGAGCATGGTCATCGCGATCGAGCGATGCGCCTCGATCAGATAGCCGGTCTGCTGCGCCGGCAGCGTCCCCTCGTTCAGCCGCTCGCGCTTGGCGAACTTCAACAGCTCGACGCTGAGGTCGTGCGCGCGGGTCAGATCGGCGCGGATGAAATGACAGACCCAGAGCCCGCGCGTGGCGGCGAAGGCCTTTTCGTCGTCGTCGAGCTGCTGGCCGAGCTCGAGGGCGCGGACGTAGTTCTCCTCCACCTCCTGCACGGCATAGCCCTTGGCGGCGATCAGCGCGTTGCCGAGCGCGATGCGCAGCTCCAGCTCCATCTCGTCGGCGCCCTGCATGCGCGCATTGGCCTGCACGACGCCGAGGCCGCGGCCCAGATGCCCGATCGCCTCCAGATTGGCGCCGCTCTTGGCCGCCTGCTTGCCGGCCTTGAGCCAGAAGCTGGCGGCGCTCTCGCTCTGGCCGGATTCGGTCATATGATGGGCGAGCAGCTCCGGTTCGCGCTCGGTCTTCTCGGGATACATCTCGGCGAGCACCTGGGCGATCCGGGAATGCAGCTTGCGCCGCTCGCTGTGCAGCAGGCTCGCATGCGCGGCGTTCTGGATCATCACGTGCTTGAAGGAGTAGAGCGCGTCGGGCGGATGGCCGCGGCGCATGATCAGCCCGGCCTCCTCCAGGTGATTGAGCGCGGCCTCGATCTGTTCGGCCGGCGTGTTGGCGACCGCGTGTAGCGTCTCGTAGGAGAATTCGCGGCCGATGGTGGCGCCGATCTGCGCGATCCGCTTGAACGGCCCCATCCGGTCCAGCCGCGCCATCAGCGAGTCCGTCAGCGTCGCCGGAATCGCGAGCTGCCGCCACGGGCCGGACAGCACGTAGCGCCCGTGCCGTTCGGTCAGGAGATTGGATTCGAGAACCGTCTTGGTCAGCTCCTCCAGGAACAGCGGCACGCCGTCGGTCTTGACGATGATCTCCTCGATGACTTCCTTGGGAAGCTCGCGTCCCGCCACGCGCTCGACCAGCGTCGCGCGCAACTGCCGGCTCAACCGGCTCAGGACCAGGGTCGTGATATGCGAATGGGCATTCCAGCTCGGCTGGAATTCGGTCCGCGCGGTGATGATGACCAGGATTGCCCGGTGCTGTGCCCGGTCGACCAGGAGATCGATCACCTCACGGGATGTCGGGTCGATCCAGTGCAGATCCTCGAATGCGATCACCAGCGGCTGCTCGCGCGCAAGGCCGAGAAAATGATTGACCAGCGCCGCGACGGTCGCATCCTTTTGCTGCTGCGGCGACAGCTCCAGCGGCGGATAGCGGTCACCGGTCGGAATGGACAACAGCGCGGCAAGCAGCGGAGCAACCTGCTCGATGTCGCCATGAGCGGCGGCGATCGCGGTCTCCAGGCTCGCCAGCGACTGCACGGACGCATCCTCGCGATCGAGACCGAGAGAGAATTTGAGCTGCTCGGCGAACGGATAGAACGCCGTGGAGGTGTAATAGGGCGAGCACTGGAACGAGACCTGTCCATGGCGATCGCCCGCGATCCGCTCGAAGATTTCCTGGATGATGCGCGACTTGCCGATGCCGGGCTCGCCGAACTTGACCACGACCTGGCCCTCGCCCTCCTTGGCCTGCTGCCAGCGCCCCATCAGCAGCGCAATCTCCTCCTCGCGGTTGACGAGCGGGGTCAGCCGCGTGCCCATCGCGGCGGCGAAGCGGGTCTCCACCCGCGAGGCGCGCATCACGTGCCAGGCCTGGGCCTTCTCCGAGATACCCTTCAGCGCGTGGACACCGAGATCGCGGTAGTCGAACTTCCCCTTCAGCAGCGACTGGGTCGACGTGGAAATCACCACACCGTTGGGCGGCGCCAGGCCTTGCAGGCGCGCGGCGAGATTGACGGTTTCTCCGACCGCGGAGTCGCGCTCTTCGGTGCCCTGTCCGACGAGGTCGCCAACCACGACGAGACCGGTCGCAATGCCGATGCGGACGGCGGGCGAGTGGCTGAGCGCACCACGCGGCTCGATCGCGCGGGCGGTCGACAGCACCCGGACGATTTCCAGCCCCGCTCGCACGGCGCGCTCGGCGTCGTCCTCATGCGCGGTCGGATAGCCGAAATAGACCAAAATCCCGTCCCCGACGAAGCGGGCGGCAAAACCTTCGTAATGCTTCACCACGCGGACACAGGTTTCGCGGAAGCTCGCGATCATGTCGCGCACGTCTTCCGGATCGAACTGCACCGAGAGCGAGGTGGAATCCACCATGTCGCAGAACATGGTGGTGAGCTGACGCCGCTCGGCGCCGACCTCCGTCCGGATTTGCGGGCGCGCCGTCCCGTCGGGCTTCTGCGCGGTTTCCGCCCGGAACAACGCGGTCATGGCCCGCTGGAGCCGCTTCCGATCGCCGAGCGGCAAGCCGAGCTCGACCAGATCGGATTCGGTCAGGTCTCCCATGACATCGAGATCGAGACGGTGCTGCGCGAAGAGATCGGTATAGTGGCTAAGACCGATACCCTCGAGCCAGCGCTTCAGCCCGCCTTCCGTTCCCGTGCCCGACTCAGTCTCCAGCATGGTGATTCCGCCCGACCAATCACTCCGTCGAAGGGCTCAAGACCCCGCAACCACAGATTTTGGGGCCAAAACTTCACCTCAGACTGGACGCGTTCCCTAACTTCTTGGAAGAATAGCCCAATCGGATCAAAAGGGAACGGAATTGTCGGACGTCACACGCCCAACGCCGCGGGAATTGGCCAGCACGACGGCCGAAACGAAGATATTCGCGGATATCGGCGGCCTTCTCGATTTCTATGCCCGCAAGACGCCGGCGGCCCCCGCCCTCCTCGCCCCCGGGCGGCCGGTCCTCAACTACGGCGGGATTGGCGCGCGGACGCAGGATCTCGTCCGCACGCTGCGCGGGCTTGGCATTACCCCTGCCGACCGTATTGCGGTTGCACTGCCGCGCGGTGCCGACAGCGCACTGGCGCTGATCGCGGTCGCCTCGAGCTGCGCTTGCGTCCCGGTCAATCCCGATCTGACGGCGGACGAGCTGCAACGCTATTTCAGCGAATTGAAGCTGAGCGCGCTCGTCACCCGGGCCGACACGAACTCGGCGGCCCGCGATGTCGCCAAGGTGCTCGATATTGCCGAGATCGATTTCGTGCCGGGGTCGCAACACGATCTCGGAGGCTGCACGTTCGTCGGGCCGGCGGTTGGACCGGCGAGCAGCAGCGGCGCCTCGCGTGGCGACGACGACGCGTTCATCCTGCTGACCTCGGGCACGGCGGCGCGACCGAAGATGGTGCCGCTCACGCATCGCAATGTGTGCCTCTCCGCCTACAATGCCGGCCGCGTGCTGTCGCTCGCGTCCCACGATCGTCTGCTCAACGTCCTGCCGCTGTTTCACGCCCATGGTTTGATTTCCGGCCTGCTGACGGCGCTGGTCGCGGGCTCCAGCGTGATCTGTACGGAAAGTTTCGACGCAGCCTCCTTCTTCGGCTGGATGCGGCAGCTGCAACCGACCTGGTACACGGCAGTGCCGACCATCCATCGCGCGCTGCTGACCGCGGCGGAAGCCAACCCGGATCTTGCCCGATCGTCCTCGCTGCGGGTGATCCGCTCCGCCTCGGCCTCGCTTGCGCCTGCGATCCTCGATGGGTTGGAGGCGACGTTCGGCGTTCCCGTGCTCGAAACCTACGGCATGACGGAGGCGGCCTCGCAGATCGCGGCCAATCCGTTCGAGCTGCGCAAGGTCGGATCGGTCGGCCGCGCCGCGGGCCCCGAGATCGCCATCATGGACGAGACGGGCCGCACGCTCGCCAGCGGCGAGCACGGCGAGATCATGCTGCGCGGACCCAATATGAGCCGCGGCTACTATAATGACGAGGCGGCGACGCAGGCTGCCTTCCGCAACGGCTGGTTCCGGACCGGCGATCTCGGTTATCTCGACGCCGACGGCTATCTCTTCATCGTCGGCCGTATCAAGGACGTCATCAACCGTGGCGGACAGAAGATCTCGCCGCTGGAGGTGGAAGAGGTTCTGCTCAGCCATCCGGCGGTGCTGGAGGCCGGCGTGTTTGCCGTCCCGCACCCGAAGCTCGGCGAGAACGTCGCCGCAATCGTGGTGCTGCGGCCGAATTCCGAGGCGACCTCGGACCAGTTGCGCCAGTTCGCCCGGAAACGGCTCGCGGCCTACAAGGTGCCGAGCCTGATCCGCAGCGTGGCGACGCTGCCGAAAGGCGCCAGCGGCAAGGTCAAGCGCAATGCGCTGGCCGAGCTGATCGCAACAATGGGCGGCGGCGAGGAGGAGGCGCGTCTGCCGCGCAACGCGCTGGAGACCGAGCTTGCCGGGATCTGGGCCAATTTGCTGGAGCTGCCGCAGGTCGGGAGCGATCAGGACGTCTTCGCACTCGGCGCGGACTCGCTCGCGGTGACGCAGATGCGCTCGCGCCTGCGCGAACGCTTCAACGTCGATTTCTCGTTCGAGGACGTTTTCGATTGCGCCACGGCCGCCGCGCTTGCAGTCCGGATCGAGACCGCAACTCATCGCGAAGCGATGCTGCCGGCCTGGCGCAAGGCCATGAAAGCAGACGCGCCGCTGTCGTTCCAGCAGCAGCGGATGTACGTGCTCTCGCGACTGGACCCCACGCGCTACAATTATAACGTCGTCGAAGTCGCGCTCCTCAAGGGTGGGCTCGACGTCGCCGCACTTTCTACTGGCCTCGCCGCGATGTCGGCGCGCCATGAGGCGTTGCGGTCGGTCATCGTCGAACGTGAGGGCGAGCCGGTGCAGCTTGTGCTGCAATCGCCGCCGCAGTTCGAGCGGATCAAGCTCAAGGCCTGCCCCGCGGACAAGCGGGCCGCTGTTGTCAAGCGCGAAGCGCTTCGGCTCGCGCAACATCCGTTCGACCTCGCGCACGAGGCGCCGCTGAAGGTCACGTTGCTCTCGTTCGACAAGAGCAGCCACGCGCTCGTGGTCAACGTCCATCATCTCGTCACCGACGGCTGGTCGCAGCGGCTGTTCTGGGAAGAACTCGCCGCCCATTATTCGGCAGCGCGCAAGAATGACGTGGCGGCACTGCCTTCGCCAGCCTTCCAGTATCGCGACTTTGCGCTCTGGCAGCAGAGCTGGGCGCAGACGCCGGCCGCCAAGGAGCAGCTCGATTACTGGCGGACGCAGCTCGACGGCGTCACCACACTGCCGCTGCGGACCGACCGACCAAGGCCGGAGGTCTGGAGCGGCCACGGTGCCCGTCATTATCTCGAATTCTCCAAAACCCTGTCGGCCGACCTGCGTGCGCTGAGCCAGAACCAGGGCGTCACGCCCTTCATGACCCTGCTCGCAGCGTTCCAGTGCCTGCTGTTCCGTCACACCGGACACGAGGATGTCGCGACGGGCTCGCTGATCGCCAACCGCAACCAGATCGAGAGCGAGCGCCTGATCGGATTGTTCGCCAACACCCTGATCCTGCGCAATGATTTTGGCGGCGATCCGAGCTTCGGCGACATGTTGCGCCGGGTCCGGCAGGTCACGCTCGATGCCTATCGCAACCAGGACCTCCCGATCGAAGAGGTCCTTCGCGCGCTTCAGATCGCGCGAAGGAGCGACGGCAATCCGCTGTTCCGGATCATGTTCATCCTCCAGAATGCCTCGATCGAGGCGGCATCTTTCTCCGGTCTGTCGACGCGGCGGATCGAGATCGATCCAAAAGTGGCGCGATTCGACATCACGCTCGAGCTGGTCGAGGCTGATGGCCGTTTCACCGGCTTCTTCGAATACGCCACCGATCTGTTCGACGCGGCGACGATCGAGGGCATGGCCGCTCAGTTCAAAACCCTGCTCAAATCTGTCATCGCCGATCCCGAGCAACGCATCTCTCACTTGGCACTTCTGACCGAGACCGAACGCCGGCAACTGCTGGCGCAGGGCCGGGGCGTGCCGGCCAATTTCGCCACGCGCGGCAATCCGAGCGAACGTTTCGACCGCCAGGTCAAGAAGACGCCGAACGCGATCGCGGTGTCGGACGGCCGCACATCCTTGAGCTACCGCGAGCTGGCGCGCCGCAGCCAGGCGGCCGCGCGCTGGCTGGCCCGCGAAGGCGTCGGCGCCGAGGCCGTGGTCGCCTTGCTTGCGGAGCGCGGACCCGACCTGCTCGCGGCGATGATCGCCGTGCAACGCGTAGGCGCTGCCTTCCTCAATCTCGATCCCGACCAGCCGCCGGCACGGCTCGCAACCATCCTCGGATCGAGCGGCGCCCGCATGCTGCTGACCGGACTGGCGCAGTCGTCCATGGCGGAGGCGCTGCTCGAACCGCTGGTCGAGCGCATCCCAATGGCCGGGCTCGAGGATGCGATCGCGCCAGCGTCGAGCAAGCCGGCCCGTGCAACGCGGCGCGCGGCGTCGAGCCTTGCCTATCTCATCTACACCTCCGGGTCCTCCGGCGCGCCGAAGGGCGTCATGATCGAGCAGCGCGGGCTGTCGAACCATCTGGCCTCGCTCATCTCCGAGCTGAACCTCTCGTCCCGGGACGTGATCGCGCAGACCGCGCCGCAGAGTTTTGTGATCTCCGTGTGGCAGTTCCTCGCGGGGCCCATGGTCGGCGCGCGCGTCCATGTCTGCGGCACCGCGATCGTGCAGGACCCGATTTTGCTCGCGCGCGAGATCGAGCGCGAGGGCATCACGGTGCTGGAGATCGTCCCATCGCTGCTGCGCGTGATCCTCGATCGCATGGAGGAGGCACAGGTCCGACGCGCCTTTGCGAGGCTGCGCCTTCTGATCTCGACGGGCGAGCCCCTGCCCGTCGATCTCTGCAACGCCTGGTTCGCGCGCTGCCCGAAAGTGCCGCTGATCAACGCCTACGGTGCGTCGGAATGTTCCGACGACGTCTCGCTGCATCGCCTGACCAGGGCGCCGGCGACCATGACAAACAACGTCCCGGTCGGCGCGCCGCTGCCGAACATGCAGCTCTACGTGCTCGACGCGAGCTTGCAGCCGCAGCCGGTCGGCGTGACCGGCGAGCTCTGCATCGGCGGCGCCGGTGTCGGCCGCGGCTATGTCAACGATCCCGCGCAGAACCGGCAGCGCTTCCTGCCCGATCCGTTCTCGCGCAAAGCAAGCAGCCGGCTGTACCGGACCGGCGACCTCGCCCGTCGCCGCGCCGACGGCACGATCGAATGCCTCGGTCGCGCCGACCATCAGGTCAAGGTCCGCGGCTACCGTATCGAGCTCAAGGAGATCGAGAACGCGCTTGCCGACCATCCGGATGTGCGCGCCGGCATCGTCGAGCCGCGTCGCGAAGCAAGCGGCGATGTCAGGCTGATTGCCCACATCGTCGCGAGATCCGGCAGCCGGAGCAGCGCCAGCGAGCTGCGCGACTTCCTGAAGAGCCGGCTGCCGGGCCATGCCATCCCGTCCGCGTTCCTGTTCCTGGACCAGGTGCCGCTCAATGCCCATGGCAAAATCGACCGGAGCGCGCTGCTGGCGCCGGCGCAGCAGGAAACCTCAGGACCGGATGCGGCGGTGCCGGCGCGGCGCCTCACCGAAAAGGTGCTGTCCGACATCTGGATCGACCTGCTGAAGGTCGAGAGCCTCGGCGTCACCGACAATTTCTTCGACCTCGGCGGCCACTCGCTGCTGGCGGGCCAGGTGATGGCGCGCGTCGCTCGGGCGCTCGGCGTGTCGCTGCCGATCAAGACCATCTTCGAGGCACCGACGATCGACGAGCTTGCCCAGCGGGTCGACGAGGCCGTGGCGGCAAAGCCGCGCAAGCCGGCCGCAAGTTTGGCAAGGCTGGTTGGAGCGAGCCTGGCCGAAGGCAGCCCTCCCACGCTCTCGATCGCGCAGGACCAGATGCTGCGGATCGAGCAGAATCTTTCGGGGTTGCCGCTGTTCAACCTGCCTTTCGCCTTCCGTCTCCAGGGGTCGCTCAATCTGGCCGCCCTGGCGCAGGCGATCGACGACATCGTGCGCCGGCACGAATCGCTGCGGACCCATTTCGGCTGGAGCGGCGGGGAGCCCGTCAGCCACGTCGCCGCGCCCGGCGCCCTCGGCCGTGTCCTGACCGTCGAGACGATCGGCGACGGTCAGCCCCACAACAACAAGCGGCGCAAGGCGCTGGAGCTCCGCAAGATCAATCTCCTGATCGAACAGGAGACCTATGTCCCGATCGACACCAGGCGCGCGCCGCTGCTGCGCACCCGGCTGTTGCGGCTCCACGATGACGATCACGTGTTGCTGCTGACGCTGCACCACGTCGTCGTCGACGGCTGGTCGATCGGCTTGCTGTTCGAGGAATTGTCCAACCGCTATGCGGCGCTGGCTGGCTATCCGTCGGTGCCGCTGCCGAAACAGCCGCCGGCCTTTTCGGACGTCGCACGCTGGCAGCGCTGGTGGTGCGGCACCGATGCCGCCCGCCGTCAGGCGGCTGAATGGACGGAGAATTTGCGCGGGGCGGGTCCCCTCTTCGAGGGCGAATCAAGCCCAGGCCCGTCCCGAGGGCACCATCCGGTCAGTCTCGAGCGCGAGCTGATCGGCCAGCTCGCGGCCTTCGCCGGCCAGCACAATTGTACGCTGTTCATGTGTCTGCTAACCGGCCTGAAAGCCCTGCTGCTGGCGCGGACCGGCCGCGACGACATCTCGATCGCCACCGCCATGGCCAATCGCGCCCAGCCTGACACCGACCGGATCGTCGGTGCGTTCGAGAACACGGTGATCGTTCGCACCAAAATCACGCCGGAGCTGTCGTTCGCGCAGGCCGTGGCCCGGGTCCGCCAGAGCGTGCTTGACGCGCATGCGCGCCAGGAGCTGCCGTTCAACATCCTGGCCGACCATCTGGAGCAGGAGGGGGTCAATCCAGCCGCGCTGCTCCAGGTCTATTTCACCCTGCAAAATCCGCTGCGCCAGCCGCTCGATCTGCCTGATCTCACGACAGGATCGATCGGCAACATTGCCCGCGAAGGCCAGCCGGTGCTGCCGATCGACCAGACCTGGCTGTCGCTGATGCTCAAGGAGCGGCCGACGGGAATCACCGGTTCATGCAATTACAAGAGCGAGCTGCTCGACGGCGCTACGGTCGGCCAGTGGATGGAGGATCTCATCGCGCTGCTCGGGGCCGCCCTCGCCCAACCCAACGCACCGCTCGGCCGATTGCTCAATCGCAAGGCGGCATGACCGGCCGCAGAGCACGGGCGAATACGGAGTCACCCGTCAAAGCTGTGAATGACCAAGTTGCATCTTGATTATTTGGCGCCATCGCGCAAGATTATTCTCGCGTTTTGATTTGGACGATTATTTTCAACCGGGGAGTTCGTTATGGGTTTCATCAAATTTACCAAGGGCACCTCGTTGAGCGACAAGGACCGCAAGGCCCTGCAGAAGTTGCTCGGCGCCGAAAAGAAGAAGCTGCAGTCCGCGCTGAAGGACGTCGACGCCAGCATTTCGATGCTGGGCGGCTCCAAGAAGTCCAAGAAGAAGAAGACGTAAGACTCGTCGGCCGGGACGCCGCGCGAATCTTCAGGCTTCAGGTTTCGGGCTTCTGTTTTCAGATTTGGCCGCTCGCGTGTCGAGTTGGGGTCTCGCACAAGCTTGCGCCCGTAAACCGGCCAGCAATCGACAAGGATTCGCCGGAGTGGACCGCTAGAAGCGGTCCGCTCAGTTGATTCTTGCTCAGTTGATTCTTCCGTCATGGCAGGGGATTTGGCCCCGGCCTGACGCCATGGGCCCAATTGATGGCAGACGACAGAATTGAACTGTTTGTCGGACTGATCGAGACTTTTGACGCGCCGGATGCGGTTGATACGTGCCGGCGCCTGCTCTCGGTCGACGAACGGGCACGAGCCGACCGCTTCAGGTTCGAGCGGCACCAGCGGCAATATATTTTCGCGCACGCGATGTTGCGCCTCGCGCTCTCGCACGTCGCACCTGATGTCGCCCCCACCGACTGGTCATTTGCCGCCGGGCGTTACGGGCGGCCGTTTGTCGCATCACCCAAGACCTCGAGCACGCTGCATTTCAGCCTGTCGCACGCCGACGGCTGCGTCGCCTGCGTCGTATCGGGGCATGAGACCGTCGGCGTCGACGTCGAGACCGTGTCGAGTCGGGTGGCGCCGCTATCGACCGCGCTTCGGTTCTTCGCGCCGGAAGAGGTCGAAACGCTGCGCGGACTGCCGGAGCCCGCCGCGACCGAGCGCTTCTTCGACTACTGGACGCTGAAAGAGGCCTATCTGAAGGCCAGGGGTTTCGGCCTCAATTTGCCGCTCGATGCCTTCGCGATGCAGGTATCGCGCGAGGCCATCGAGATCAGCTTCACGCCCGATATCGCCGACGATCCGGAAGGCTGGCGATTCCAGCTGATCTCGCCGTCGCCCTCGCATCGTCTCGCGATCGCCGACGGCTCCCGCGCCACCGGCGGCCTTCCCATCACCCGCAATGCGTGGCCGCTGCAGGAGGCGGCTGAATGACACTGCCGCGGCTGCGCGTCTTTCCCGCGATTTCGCGCAACCGCGACCCCAAGAAATATGTCGGCGAGCTGATGCGGGTGGCGCAGTTCGCCGAGCGCAACGGCTTCGAGGGCATCCTGCTGTTCGAAGGCAACGACGTGTTCGTCGAGCCTTGGGCGATGGCCCAGCATATCATTGGCGAGACGACCCGATCCTCGCCGCTGATCGCCGTCAATCCGGTCTACATGCACCCGTTCACGGCGGCAAAATTCGTCTCGTCCTTTGCGCAGCTCCACGGCCGCAAGGTCTATCTCAACATGATCACGGGGACGGCGGTCAGCGATTTGCAGGGGCTCGGCGACGAGCAATCGCATGCCGACCGCTACGTCCGGCTCGGTGAATTCGTTGCGCTGATGCGCCAATTGCTGGCAAGCCCGCGGCCGGCGACTTTCGAGGGCCGGTTCTACCGCGCCAGCAACCTGCAACTGCGGCCGCGCCTGCCGCCGGAGCTGATGCCGGAATTTCTGGTCGCAGGCCAGTCCGAGCCGGCACAGCGCGTCGCAAAGGAGACCGGCTGCATCAAGATGCAGATGCTGCCGCCCGATCTCGACCGCGGCCTCGATGCGCCGGGCGTGAATTTCGGAATTTTCGCCCGCGAGGGACGCGACGAGGCACGGGAAGCGGCAAAGGCGCGTTTCCGCGATAATGCCGACGATCGCGAGCTGCTCGTGCTCACGGTGGAGAACAGCGATTCCGTGTGGAAACGGCGCCTCTACGAGGGCCAGAGTGGCGAGCTCGCGGACAATGGCTATTGGCTGCTGCCGTTCCTGACCTTCCAGGCCGACTGCCCCTACCTCGTCGGCAGCTACGCGGAGATCGGCGCGAAGCTGAAGGAGTTTGCCGCAAACGGGCTGACCACGATCATGCTCGACATGGTCGCAGACGAGACCGAGATGCAGCACGTCTGCAAGGCGCTCGCGGCAAGCGGGATGTTTTGAGATCGAATTATCAAGGAAGTGCCTCTTCTCCCTCTCCCCGTTCTTACGGGGAGAGGGTCGGGGTGAGGGGCTCTCTCTGCGGGCGAGATATGCCTGAGACCTGTACCCCCTCACCCGGAATTTGCTCGCGCAAATTCCGACCTCTCCCCGCAAGCGGGGAGAGGTAAACTTCACCGCGCCTCTTCGAATCCGGCCAGCACCGAGGTCAGGTTCGCGCCGAGGATATCCGAGAGATAGCCGCCCTCCTGCACGAACACGGTCGGCAGGCCCATCTTCGCGATGGCCTGGCCGATGCGGCGGAAGCCGGGCGTGGTGACGGCGAGACCCTTCAGCGGATCGTGCTCGGAGGCGTCGAGGCCGAGCGCGATGACGAGGGCGCCGGGCGCAAAGGATTCGATCGCCTTGCGCGCGACCTCCATCGCCTGGATGTAGCCGTCATCGCCGGTGCCGATCGCCAGGGGAATGTTGAGGTTGGCGCCGAGGCCGGGACCTTCGCCACGCTCATGCGCATAGCCCCACACGTAAGGATAATACGCGACCGGATCGGCATGGATCGAGACCGTGTAGACATCCGGCTGCGCGTAAAAGATGCCCTGCGTGCCGTTGCCGTGGTGGACGTCGACGTCGAGGATCACGACACGCTCGTGCCTCTGCCGCAGATGCGCCGCCGCGATCGCGCTGTTGTTGAGGAAGCAGAAGCCGCCGGCCATGTCGCGATAGGCGTGATGGCCGGGCGGCCGGCAGAGCGCATAAGTCGCATCCTCGCCGTCCATCACCATCTGTGCCGCGGTGACCGCGACGTCGGTCGCGGCGCAGGCCGCGGCCCAGGTGCCCGGGCCGATCGGCGCCGCGGTGTCGGCGGTGTGCCAGCCGAGCTTGCCGGTGATATGGGTGGGATAAGTCGCGGCATGACGCACCGGATGGATGTTGCCGATCATCTCCGGACCGGAATCGCCGAGCGCGGTCCAGGCCTCCCAGGCCTCGCTCAGGAACGATAGATATTCCGGACTGTGGATGCGCGCACGCGGCCCCTGCCCGAATGTGGTTGGCTCGACCAGTTGATGCTTGCCGTCTTTCAATCCCTTGAGCAGGCGGTCGGCGCGCTCGGGCTGCTCGGTGGTGCGCTTGACCACGCCGCGAACCAGGAAGAATTGCGGATCGTGGCTGCGATGCAGCTCGGTATGGACGGCTTTCACTCGAACACTCCGTGGTCGCTTTGAGGGTGCCACAGATGTCTAAATCCCCGCGGCGGCGAGATGCAAGCAAGAAGAATGCCGCCCCTGTCGCACCGCCCGCCGCAAGCAGATCGCTCGTGAAGCTCAGCAGCGCCCACGCTGAAGGCAGTGCTCGCGGCCCTGCTGGTCGGTGCGGAAAGACTCGACGAAGCCGCCCTGACGCTGGGTGACGAAGATCGTCTTGCCGTCGTGGCCGCCGAAGGCAAGA
This sequence comes from Bradyrhizobium sp. Kon58, assembly GCF_055807455.1. Lineage (NCBI taxonomy): Bacteria > Pseudomonadati > Pseudomonadota > Alphaproteobacteria > Hyphomicrobiales > Nitrobacteraceae > Bradyrhizobium > Bradyrhizobium sp. Kon58. The sequence continues at coordinate 25,216 of NZ_JBVVOT010000012.1, read as the reverse complement.
TTGGTCGGCTCCTTGGCTCTCAGCGCGATCTCCCGCTCGACCGCGCCATTGGCCTTCATCAACGTGATCGTGCCCTTGAGGATGCGCGCGACATAGAGGCGGCCAGCCATGTCGGTGCGCAAGCCATCGACAGTGTCGGGCTGAAACGCCTTGACGAGTTTTGGATTGGTGAGCTCGTTGCCGCCGACCGTGTAGGACCAGATCTGGCCGCTGCTGGATTCCCCGACATAGAGCGTCTTGTCATCAGGGCTGAGGTCGATGCCGTTGGTCGTGCCCATCGCGCGCGGCGCCGACATGAGCTGTCCCTGCACCGTTCCGTCGGCTCCCTTCGCGATGCGCCAGATGTGGCCTTCGCGACCTTTCCAGTTCGGATCGCTCGCGTAGATCGTGCCGTCGCGGGCGATGGTGATGTCGTTGGGCTGGTTCATCTCGTCGGAGTGAAACCAGATGGCGGGCTCGGTCGATCCCTTCGGGATCGCGAAGATGTTGTGCTTCTTGTAGTCGGCGATGAACATGGTGCCGTCGCGCGCGAAGCGGATGGCATTGCCGACGCTGCCCTCGGGCAGTGCCGTGAACGGCTCGGACACCGCGCCGCCGACAGGCAGCTTGCCGATGGTGCCGGGCTTGCCGAAATTGACGACGAAGAGATTGCCGTCGAGATCGGCGGCCGGCCCTTCGATGCCGAACGTGTATTCGCCTGATGGCGTCACCTGCACGCTTTCGAACAGTTTCGTTTCCGCTCGTGCCGGTGCCGTCGCAAGGACGAGAACAACGCTACTGCACAGGCACCAGAAATTCCTGCCGGATGTAATAGCCATCGCCGTCGCTGCACTCGCCATTCAGATAGGGATCGGCCGGCCGGAAGAAGCGGCTGAAGCCGGGTTTGTCTACAGCGTTCCTTTGTGTCACGACGACGACCTTGGCAGCCGGTATTTCGCCGCATTCGTTGTTGGTTTTCCCAAAGAACTTGCGCTGCGGCGGGCCGGACTTGATCCGCATCCGGATGCCTGGAACCATTTTTGACACCAGCAGATCCGCCGTGTCGAGCAGGCGCGTGTAACCAGGCTCGGCCTTCGGCAGGCCTTCGCCACCCGGCGGCATCAGCTTCTCCGCGCCTAACCCACGAAGCCGCGTGCGCAACTTGCTGGAGTCGGGATCACCAGGATAGATCCAGCCATCCTGCGACAGCATGAAGCGAAGCACGGTCGCGTCCTTCTGTGCGTCCGATTGGCCAGGCCTCAGGCCGAAATCCGAGTGACAGCCGACGCAATGCTTTTCGACGAGGCCCTTGCGCAAATTGGTGAGCCGGACGCTGTTCTGCGCGTCCCTGGCCACGAAAACCGCCAGTTGATCGATCAGCGCCTGGCTCCGCATGTCGCAGGGCAAGGGCGGCGGCGCATCGCCCGCGGCGCGGTCGATCCGGATCACGGTCTGGTTCTTGTCCTCGACCAACCAGATGGCGCCGTCCTCCGCGACCGTCATGCCGACGGGCGCACCTTGCGGCCGTGCGCCGTTGACGCGGTGCCAGCCTGCGATCAGCTCCTCGAACGGCGCGGCGGCGACGTCGCCGGCCTCGGTCTGGAAGCTGTGGGTCGGATCGGCCGCGCAGCTGACATGATAGCGCACCGGCGCCGGGGCGGGCTTCGGGAAGCCGTGCTCGTCGACGTCATAGACGATGACGCGGCTGCCGGTCGGGCGATAGCCATGCAGGCCGACCAGCAGCTTGCCCTCGAGCTCCGGAAATTTCGCGCCGTGATAATAGAGCATCGCGAGCGGCGCGCCGTGCGGCGGCAGCAGCGAGAACGGCGCCTTGTAGAGAACGTTGGCGGTGCACAGCGATTTGTAGACCCCCGACTGCAACACGATCCTGAATTCGGGACTCGGCGTCGACACATCGTAGCAATAAGGCCAGCCGTAATGCCTGCCCTGCTCGATCGCGTTGATCTCCTCGTTCGGCTTGAAAATGTCAGGCAGGTCGCGGCCGTTCTCGCCTTGCAGGAAGGCATAGCCCGCATCGGGAAAGCTCGGATGCAGCGCCAGCGCCATCGAGTTGCGCAGGCCGCGCGCATAGACGCCGTGCGGCGGGTCGGGTTCGCCAGGCTTCAACGCCGAGAAGATACCGCCCGGGGGCGGCGTGAACAGCCAGATCGATGCCATCGCGGAAGCGCCCTCGGCCGCCGCGCAAGGTTTCGTGATCGGCGCCGGCGTGATGCAGTCGTCGCTGTGCGAGCCGATGTTGATGAACAGCCGGCCGTTCTTATCAAAGACAAACTGCTTGAGTGGATGCGCGCTCTCGTCGAGCTTTGTGCCATCGGGCAATGTGACCCGGCGGCCGGGCATGTGACGGACGATGGTCTCGACCGTGTCGCGCGGATTGTCGGCGAGCGGATCGAAGCGGAAGATCGTCTCCGCGCTCGAGGCATAGAGCCTCTTGTCCGGGCCGATCACGAGACCGAACGGATATTCGATTGCAGTCAGCAGCTCCTTGAACCGCTGTCCCTGGGGCGCGCGCGGGTCGAGCAACAGCAGCCGGCCATCGGTATGGCCCCAGCCCGCCATGTCAGAGACCACGAACAGGTCACGACCGGGCACCTGGACGATCGAGCGCGGGAATTTCAGCCGATCCTCCTCGCTGGCGACGAGGCCCGCGCAAAATCCCGCCTTCATGTCGATCTGGAGTTTTGGAAAAGCCAGATCGGCACTGCCGCAGGTCTCCGTGCCGATGGCATAGCCGCTCTTGCGGACCGGTTCTGATGAGCCTACCGAGGTCAGGGTCAGGAGGACCACCAAGGCGATCGCGCATGCGCGCAGGCTTCGGCTTTCACGCCACAATGTGAGGTGGTTCACGGCGCCTCCCGGACTTTCCGTCCAGGGTTGTTCCATGCCGTGGGAATGCCGTCCAGTTGATCAACACCCCCTTGTGATCAAACCAGCAGGGGGCTTGGCGCCGACCAATCTCCGTAGATTCCCTTACCGGGCTCGACCCGAATGTTTCGCGAAGGCTTGGAATGGTATCGGTTTGCCGTCCCAATCGCTCCCAATAGGAGACGCATATGGTCCAGGTCTATTTTCACTGCTCCAACTTGGACGGCACGCTGATCGATCGCAGCGGCACAGCCGTGACCAACCTGACCGAGGCGCGCGACCGTGCCGCCCAGATCATGAACGCGATGATCCTGACGCCCGGCGCTGAGGATTGGCGCGACTGGGTGATCCATGTCAGCGGCTCCGACGGCGAGGAGATCTTCGATCTCCCCTTCACTGCCATGCTCGGCAAGCCGCACTGAGGTGATGCCATGTTGCTCGCGTCACTGACCCTGCTCCGCCAGCCCCTGAACTTCGTCGCCAGCAAATGGCAGACGCTGATGCGGGTCGCGGGCAATCCCTACCGCCCCGAGCTTCACTACATGCGCGGGCCTGGCCCGAAATGGCACGCCAAGTATCAGGCCAGCCGGCTGGATCGCGCGCGCTGAGCCCTGCGGCTCCTGCTTCCCACTGATCGGTGTCTCAATGCGTCATGCCCGGGATAGCCGTCCGAAGGACGGCGTCGCTTCCGCTCGCCTATGTCCCGGGCATTCTCGTCTTTCCGAGCACCACCCCTGCCTGTTTCACACCAGCCATGCCGCGCCGCCCTTTCGATGTTCTCGGTGGGGGCGATGTGCCATTCTTCGCGCGTTCCGCCGAATGCGGAGCTCAGCGCAACGAAGCCAAACCGAAGACAGCACACAGACATCATCATGCCGCACCAGTTCAGCCACGCCCAAACCGTCCGCAAGCCCGCCGTCACATCCAAAGGCGGCATCGTCGCCGCGCAATCGCGACGGGCGGCCGAAGTGGGGGCGCAAGTGCTGGCGGCGGGCGGCGACTGCGTGGACGCGATCGTCGCCACCACCTTCGCGCTCAACGTGCTGGAGCCCTGGAACAGCGGCATGGGCGGCGGCGGCGCGATGGTGCTCTACCGTGCCGCGGAAAATCGCTATGAGGTGATCGACTACGGCATGTGCGCGCCGCAAAGCCTGCGCACCGCAGACTATCCGCTCAGCGGCGAAGGCGCGGCTTCCGATCTGTTTCCCTGGCAGCGGGTCAAGAACGACCGCAACATCCACGGCCCCGGCTCCATCGCCGTGCCCGGGGTCGTCGCCGGCATGGAGGAGGCGCATCGCCGCCACGCCAGGCTGCCGTGGAAAGATCTCGTCGCGCCGGCCGTCGCCCTCGCCGGTGAAGGCCTGCTGGTCGACTGGTGGACCACGCTGACGATCGCGGCATCGGCGGCCGATCTTCGGCGCTACCCGGGAAGCGCGGCCACGTTCCTGAAGGATGGCCTCCCTCCGAGCGCGCCATGGGGTATCAAGTCCGAGACGCGGCTGCCGCTGGACGCGCTGAAGGCGACACTGTCGCATCTTGCGGCCGCCGGTCCGCGCGATTTCTACCACGGCGATCTCGCCAGAAGCATCGCATCCGACATCAAGGCCGACGGCGGCGCGCTGTCGGTGGAGGACCTCGCCGCGTTCCGCGCCCATCCGCGCGAGCCGCTGGCGATCCCCTATCGCGGCGGCAAGGTGTTTGCGACGCCGGAGCTGACGGCCGGACCGACCATGGCGCATGCGCTGCGCCTGTTGCAGCAGAACCTGAAGCCGGGAAGCGCGCCCGATGCGGCCGCCTATGCCGAATATGCCGCCGCGCTGCAATCAGCCTATCGCGAGCGGCTCAAGGATATGGGGGATGCCGACGGCAAGCGCTCGCTCGGCGCGGACTATCTGGCGCCCGCCTGTACCACGCACTTCTCGGTAGTCGATCGCCACGGCAACATCGCGGCGGTGACGCAGACGCTGCTGTCATCCTTCGGCTCGAAATACGTCACGCCGCACACCGGCATCGCCATGAACAACGGCATCATGTGGTTCGACCCGATGCCGGGCACCACCAATTCGCTCGCCCCCGGCAAGCGCTGTCTCACCAACTACACGCCTGTCATCGCCGAAGCCAAGGACGGCAGACGGCTCGCGGTCGGCGCCTCCGGCGGTCGCCGCATCCTGCCCTCGGTGATGCAGATCGTGTCGTTTGCGATGGATTTCGGCATGGATCTCGATGCCGCGATCCACCAGCCGCGCATCGACGCCAGCGAAGGCGCGATCGTGATCGGCGATACCAGGCTGCCGGCGGACACACGCGAGACGCTCGCGGCGCGATTCGACTATGAAGAGGCGCGGGTGCAGTCCTTGCCGCAGAAGTTCGCCTGCCCGAGCGTCGTGATGCGCGACGGCGACACCAATTCCGGCGCGGTCGAGATCTTCCAGCCCTGGGCCGATGCGGTGGTGGAGGGCTGAGCTTAGATCCCGAGCCGGTCGCGCACGCGACCAGCGATCACTGCCGTCGTCACGCCGACCGGCCAGAAGGCATGCATCGGGATCGGCTTGATGCCGGTGACGGGCATGTCGAGCTCGGCCTTGGCGCCGCCGATCAGACGCCGCGCCAGCTGCGCGCCCATGGCGGTCGAGAGCGCGACGCCGCGGCCGTTGCAGCCGAGCGAGATCAGGATGTTGTCCGCGGGCTCGTGCACATGCGGGTAATGATCCGCGGTAATGGCAAGCCGGCTGTTCCAGCCATGGGTCCAGGCGACGCCCTCGAGTTGCGGCCATAGCCGCTCGGCGTATCGCATGAGATAAGCGACGTCGCGCGGCGAATTGATCCAGCGCATCGGGCCGCGGCCGCCCATCAAGAGGCGGTTCTGCTGATCGATGCGGTAATAGACGGTGATGTGGCCGCTCTCGTAAAGGACGGGACGCGTCGGCATGATCGAACGGGCCACGTCGTCAGAGAGCGGGGCCGTGGCCGCGATCGAGGAAAACACCGGCACGATGGTGCGGCGAAGCGCCGGCCAGAGATCGTCGGTAAAACCGTTGGTCGCGAGCAAGACCTTGTCGGCATGCACCACTGCGCGCGGCGTCTCGATGCGCCAGCGGCTGCCCTCGCGACGGAGTGATAGTGCGGGTGTCTCGCCGTGCACCTTCGCGCCTGCGGAGATCGCGGCGCGCGCAAGGCCGCGGGCGTAGCTGAGGGGATGCAGGTCGCCGCCGCGGGTATCCAGCATGGCGCCGATGTAGCGATCGGTGCCGGTCATCTCGCGCAATTGCTCGCGATTGAGGTACGACACCGGCATGCCACGGGCGATGCATTGTTGTGCGGTTGTCTCGATCGCGGCGGCGCTGGCCTCGTTATAGGCCGCACGCAGCGTGCCGTTCTGCCGCGCTTCGCATGGGATCTGGTAGCGGCGGATCAAATCGTGGGTGAAATCCGTCGTGCCGTAGGAGAACGCGACCATGCGGCGGCCGAGCTCGGCGCCGAAATCGACCTCGATCTGATCGGGATCGTGCTTCAGTCCCGGATTGGTGTGACCGCCATTGTTGCCGGATGCGCCCCAGCCCGGCTCCTGCGCCTCCAGCACCAGTGCCTCGACACCCTGCTCCGCCAGATGCAACGCGGTGGACAGGCCGGTGTAGCCGCCGCCGATGATGGCGACCGAGACCGTCTTGTCGATGTCGAGCGGCGGCGTGGCCACCGGCGGGACGGCAGTGTCGGCATAGAGAGACGGCGGCAGAGGCAGGCGCGTGGTCATGGCGAGACCGATCAGAGCGGATGCAGCACGCGGCGCAGAAAATCCTGCGTCCGCGCATGCTGCGGTTGGTTGAGCACCGATTTCGCCGGTCCCTGCTCGACGATGACGCCGCCGTCGATGAACAGCACGCGGTCGGCGACGTCGCGGGCAAAGCCCATCTCGTGGGTGACGACGACCATGGTCATGCCGTCGTCGGCGAGCTTGCGCATCACGCCGAGAACGTCGCCGACCAATTCAGGATCGAGCGCCGAGGTCGGTTCGTCGAACAGGATGGCCTTGGGCTGCATCGCCAGCGCCCGCGCGATCGCGACGCGTTGCTGCTGGCCGCCGGAGAGCTGCGGCGGATGTTCGTTGGCTTTCTCGGCAAGGCCCACCTGGGCGAGCAGCGCGCGGCCACGCTCGAATGCCTGCGCAGGCGGCTCCTTCTTCACATAGAGCGGACCTTCAACCACGTTCTCCAGCACCGTCCGGTGCGGAAACAGGTTGAAGCGCTGGAACACCATCGAGACCTGGGTGCGGATCTTCACGATCGACGGCGCGTCGCGATCGACCTTCAATCCCTCGACGCTGATCTCGCCGCGGTCGTAGCTTTCGAGACCGTTGATACAGCGCAAGATGGTGGACTTGCCGGAGCCGGAGGGGCCGACGATGCAGACCACCTCGCCCTTCTGGACGGACGCCGTGATGCCCTTGAGCACCTCGTTCTCGCCAAAGCTCTTGTGGACGTCGGTCAACTCGATCATTTCTTGCCGGCCCGCTTCTCGAAGTGACGGACCAGCAGGATCAGCGGAATGCTCATGGTGAGATACATCAACGCGACCATCGTAAACACGTTGGTGTTCTTGAAGGTCGAGGACGCGATCAGCTTGCCCTGAAGGGCGAGCTCGGCGACCGTGATGGTCGAGGCCTGCGAGGAATCCTTCAGCATCATGATCATGACGTTGCCATAGGGCGGCAGCACGATGCGCACCGCCTGCGGCAGCACGACGCGACGCATGGTCAGCCACCAGCCCATGCCGATCGATTGCGCCGCCTCGATCTGCCCCTTGTCGATCGCCTCGATGCCGGCGCGGAAGTTTTCCGCTTGATAGGCCGAGTAGGCGATGCCGAGCCCGAGAATCGCGGCCTGCAACGCGCTGAGCGTGACGCCGAGATCGGGCATCACGAAGTAGAGGTAGAACAACAGCACGATGATCGGAATGCCGCGGATCACGTTGATCAGGCTGGCGCTGAGCAGCGACAGGACGCGGATGCCGGAGACCCGCATCATCGCCCAGACGAGGCCAAGCACCGTCGAGAGCAGCAGCGAGCCGATGGTGACAACGATCGTCAGCACGACGCCGCTCATCAGGATCGGGAAGAATTCGGCCGCGTCGTGCCAGAAACCTTTCATCGATCAGCTTTCATCGATTGGCCGCTGGCGATCAACCCTGTGCCTTCAGGCCCCATTTATCGAGGATCTTGTCGATGGTTCCGTTGGCCTTCAGCTTGGCGAGCGAAGCGTTGATCTTGCCGAGCAGCGCGGCTTCGCCCTTGCGCACGCCGATGCCGACCGAGCCGACGGTGACGGGCTTGTAGCCGTCGACCAGGCGCACCTCGGGGAAGCCGCCCTGCTTCAGATTATAGGCGAGGATCGGATAGTCGGCGTAACCGGCCTTGAGGCGGCCGGTGTTCACGTCGCGCAGGATGTCGGGGATGGTGTCGTAGGCCTTGACGTCGGCGAACAGGCCGGACTTCTTCAGCGCGTCGACGAAGGCGGTGCCGACCTGGGCGCCGACCGTCTCACCCTTCAGATCGTCCTGGGTGGCGTAGGCCTTGGTGTCGCTCTTGGGAACCACGAGGCCTTCGCCATAGGTGTAGATCGGGTCGGAGAAGTCGACGACCTCCTTGCGCGGCGCCGTGATGAACATCGCGGCCGCGATGATGTCGATCTTGCTCGATGTCAGCGACGGGATCAGCGCCGAGAACTGCATCGGCTCGATCTGCACGTTGAAGCCGGCATCCTTGCCCACTTCAGTGACGAGATCGACCATGATGCCCTGGATGCTATTGGTCTTGGTGTCGAGGAAGGTGAAGGGAATGCCTGTCGGCGTCGAGCCGACTTTCAGCACTTGCTGCGCCGAAGCCGGCGCTGCTGCGGCAATCGCGAGTGCCGCGACCGCGGCCAGACCAAAACGCTTCATTGCATCCCCCTTGGGCCCGGCCGCTGGCGGCGCTCGCAGATCTCGTCATCGCAGACGTTGCGGGCCAAGCCGTTTCGGCCTATTTTCACCAGTATGAAAATTTGGTCACACTTCCGCGGCGGATGCAAGCGGTTTTCATGCACATGAAGGAAGCGGTTTGACGTGAGCGGTGGCAAAAGAATGCGCAGACCGGCCGCCGCAAAGCCGGTGAAAAAGGTGCAAACAAAGGTGAAGGTGAAAGCCGACGCCAAGGCCAAGGCTATCGCCAAAGCCGCCGAGCCGGCGATGGACGTCGCGGTCGGGCGCCGTATCCGCGATCTCAGGCGCACCAGGCAATTCTCGCTCGAGACGGTCGCCGCTCGCACGGATCTGTCGATCGGCTTCCTCAGCCAGATCGAGCGCGGCCTGTCGTCGCCGTCGCTGCGCGTGCTGGCCACGCTCGCCGACGTGCTCGGCGTCGGCATCGCCGCGCTGTTCGGCGCCAGCCCCAACGCCGATGGAGCTTCCGACCAGGTGGTGACGCGCGGGCTGCAGCGGCCCGAGCTGAAGCTCTGGCGCACCGGCGTGTCCAAGCAATTGCTGAGTCCGAGCAGTGCCGACAACCGGCTCAATTTGTTCCTGGTGCATCTGGAGCCCGGCGGCTCTACCGGCGACGAGCTCTACACCCATGACGGCGAGGAGGCCGGCCTCGTGCTCGAAGGCGAGATGATGCTGACGGTGGACAGCGAGACGTGGTCGCTGAAGACCGGTGACAGTTTTCGGTTTGCAAGCCGTCGGCCGCACCGGTTTTCAAATCCGGCCGAGGATGCCAAGGCGGTGGTGCTGTGGGTGAATTGCGTGACGGGGTCGGGGTAGCGCAGCCGTCATTGCGAGCGAAGCGAAGCAATCCAGGGTCTTTCCGAGGAGGCAGCCTGGATTGCTTCGTCGCGAGAGCTCCTCGCAATGACGGGAGGATAGAGTCTTAGCCGAACCGATACTTATACCGGTCCACCGTCAGCGCACTGACATCAATGTCCGGCTTCTTGCCCGACAGCATGTCGGCGAGTACGCGGCCGGAGCCGCACGACATGGTCCAGCCGAGCGTGCCGTGGCCGGTGTTGAGGTGAAGGTTGGCGTATTGCGTCGGGCCGATCACGGGCGGACCGTCCGGCGTCATTGGGCGCAGACCGCTCCAGAACGTCGCCTTGGCGAGATCGCCGCCGCGCGGGAACAGATCGGTCAGCGAGTGATCGAGCGTGGCGCGGCGCGCATCATAAAGCTGGCTCGAGAATCCGGAGATTTCGGCGGTGCCGCCGACGCGAATGCGATTGCCGAGGCGCGTAATGGCGACTTTATAGCTCTCGTCCATCACGGTCGATTCCGGCGCGCCGGAAGCGTCCTTGATCGGCACCGTGATCGAATAGCCCTTCACAGGATAGACCGGCAGCGAGATGCCGAGGGGTGCGACGAGGCGCGACGAATAGCTTCCGAGCGCCAGGACGTAGGCGTCCGCCTGCAACATTCCGGCGCTGGTCGCGACGCCGCTGACGCGCCCGCCGTCGGTGACGATGCGGTCGATACCGGTGTTGAACATGAAGCGCACGCCGAGCGCTTCGGCATGCTTGGCCAGCGCCTGCGTGAACATGTGACAGTCGCCGGTCTCGTCCTGCGGCAAGCGTAGTCCGCCCGCGAACTTCTCCTTCACGCCTGCCAGCGCCGGCTCGGCCGCGATGCAGCCCTCACGGCTCAGCACCTCAAATGGCACGCCGTACTCCTTGAGCACGGCGATGTCCTCACCGGTGCCGTCGAGCTGCGATTGATAACGGAACAGCTGCAGCGTGCCCTGCGAGCGCTCGTCATACTGGATGCCGATGTCACGGCGCAGATCGCGCAGGCAATCGCGGCTATATTCCGCGATCGGGATCATCCGGCTCTTGTTGATGGCGTAGCGTTCGCTGGTGCAATTGCGCAGCATCTTGAGCAGCCAGACCCACATCACGGGGTCGAGCTTCGGCCGGATCACCAGCGGGCCGTGCTTCATCAGCAGCCATTTGACCGCCTTCACCGGTACGCCGGGACCAGCCCAGGGCGAGGAATAGCCGGGCGACACCTCGCCGGCATTGGCAAAGGAGGTCTCGAGCGCCGGTTCCGGCTGACGGTCGACAACCGTCACCTCATGGCCGGCACGCGCGAGGTAGTAGGCAGAGGTGACACCGATGACACCGCTGCCGAGGATCAGAACTTTCACGCTTGGTCAAACTCCCGCGGCATCACGCTCGCCGCTGCAAGAGGGAACTCCGCAACGGCGAGAGCAATTATCAGGCCACCCGCTTGATGGCATCGCCGAGGATCGACACGATATCGTCGATGTGGCTCTTCTCGACGATGAGCGGGGGCGACAGCGCAAAGCTATCGCCGCTCATGCGGAAGTACAGCCCGCGATTGAAGCAGTCGACCATGACGTCGTAGCCACGCACGCCGACCGTACCGTCACGCGGCGACAACTCGACCGCGCCCATCAGGCCGCAATTGCGGATGTCGACGACGTTGGGCAGGCCCTTCAGCGAATGCAGCGCATCGCGCCAGTATTCGGAGATCGACGCACCGCGCGTCAGCAGGCCTTCGTCCTTGTAGATGTCGAGCGTCGCGATACCCGCGGCGCAGGCGACCGGATGCGCCGAATAGGTATAGCCGTGGAACAGCTCCATCGCGTTCTCCGGGCCGACCATCAGGCCGTCGTGAACCTTGCGGCTCGCAAAGACGGCGCCGCAGGGAACGGTGCCGTTGGTGATGCCCTTGGCCGTCGTCATCATGTCAGGCGTGACGCCGAAGAAATTGGCGGCGAACGGCGTGCCGAGGCGGCCGAAGCCAGTGATGACCTCGTCGAAGATCAGGAGGATGCCGTGCTTGTCGCAGATCTCGCGCAGGCGCTGGAGATAGCCCTTCGGCGGCGGCAACACCGCGGTCGAGCCCGGCACCGGCTCGACGATGACGGCAGCAATGGTCTCGGCGCCGTGCAGGGCCACCAGCCGCTCGAGATCATCGGCGAGCTCGGCGCCATGCTCGGGCTGATCCTTGGCGAAGGCGTTGCGGGTGAGATCGTGGGTGTGGCGGATGTGGTCGACGCCCGGCAGCAGGGTCGCGAAGGCGCGGCGGTTGGCGACCATGCCGCCGACCGAGGTGCCGCCGAAGCCGACGCCGTGATAGCCGCGCTCGCGGCCGATCAGGCGCGTCCGGCTCGCCTGGCCGTTGGCGCGATGATAGGCGAGCGCGATCTTCAGCGCGGTATCGACCGACTCGGAGCCGGAATTGGTGAAGAAAATGCGATCGAGGTTTTTCGGCGCGATCTCGGCCAGACGCTCGGCGAAGTCGAATGCCAGCGGATGGCCCATCTGGAACGACGGTGCGAAATCCAGCGTCATCAGCTGGCGCTCGACGGCGGCGGCGATCTGCTTGCGGCCGTGGCCGGCATTGACACACCAGAGGCCGGCGGAGGCGTCGATCACCTTGCGGCCGTCGACGGTGGTGTAATGCATGCCCTCGGCCGAGGAGAACAGGCGCGGCGCCTTCTTGAACTGCCGGTTGGCCGTGAACGGCATCCAGAACGAGTCGGTCTTGATGGTGTTCGGAATCTGATGAAGGGTCACGGGCCACGCTCCTTTGCTGACTTGCTACCAGAGGCACGGCTTGAAAAGCGCAACAAGTCCTTTTCTGACGGGCTGCAAGCCATTGATTTGACTGGGGCTGCCGGTCCATATTTGCGCGATCCGCAACACCTGCAACACGGGACAGGGACATGAGCGTCGATATCGGTGGACGGCTGCGATTCATCCGGGCGCGCCAGAAGCTGTCGCAGCGCGAACTCGCCAAACGCGCCGGCGTCACCAATTCGACGATTTCGCTGATCGAATCCAACCAGATGAACCCCTCGGTCGGCGCGCTCAAGCGCATCCTCGACGGCATCCCGATGGGGCTCGCCGAGTTCTTCGCGCTGGAGCCGGAGAGCCGGCGCAAGATCTTCTACCGCGGCGAAGAGCTGACCGAGGTCGGCAAGAAGCCGATCTCGTATCGGCAAATAGGCGACAATCTGTTCGGTCGCAGCCTGCAGATCCTGAAGGAGCGCTACGAGCCCGGCAGCGACACCGGGCGCGTTCACCTCGTGCATGACGGCGAGGAAGGCGGCATCGTGATCTCGGGAAAGCTCGAAGTCACCGTCGAGGACGAGCGCCGCATTCTCAATCCGGGCGATGCCTACTACTTCGAGAGCCGGCGTCCGCATCGCTTCCGCTGCGTCGGCGGCAAGCCGTGCGAGGTGATCTCGGCCTGCACGCCGCCGACGTTTTGAAGTTGTCCGCAATCCTACGGAGCCACCGGTGTCTTACGGAGCTTGAGCCATCTCAATTTCCGCAGCCTGATCCTCTATAAGTTTCGAGCCATAGCCAAGCAGCCTCCGCTTTCCGGAGCCGCTTCGTAACAGGGCTCGCTATGAAGATCACGCTCGCAAATGCAGAGGCCGCACTCGATGAAGTGCAGCGCGACAGCGACAGGCTCCATTCGGAGGAGCTGCGCAAGACCATCGCGAACTACATCGAGGCGCAGCGAGAAGCGCTCAAGGCTCTTCGCAAGAAGCTGCATTAGCACGCGGCGGAGCGAGACGGCCTCGCCCGCCGCTGCTTAAAGCCTAGGTCAGCAACTCCTCGATCCGGATCGGGAAACGGCGAACACGCACGCCCGTCGCATGCCAGACGGCGTTGGCGACTGCCCCTGCACTGCCGGTGATGCCGATCTCGCCGACCCCCTTGATGCCGAGCGCGTTCACGTGCGGGTCGTGCTCATCGACCGTGATCACGTCGAGCGGCGGCACGTCGGCATTCACCGGGATATGGTATTCGCCGAGATTGGCGTTCATGATCCGGCCGGTGCGGCGGTCGGTGATGGCTTCCTCGTGCAACGCGAAGGACAGGCCCCAGATCATGCCACCGAACAGCTGGCTCTGCACCATGCGCGGGTTGACGATGCGCCCCGCGGCGAAGGCGCCGACCATGCGGGTGACGCGGACCTAGGTCACGATCAGTCCGGAATTCCACGACGTGCTGATCCTGGAGAAACCGATCGATCTGCCGGCGATGGCCCACACGCTGGCCGCGCTGATCGCCGATCCGCACGGTTGAGCCGAACGGCGATCAGAGCAAATGCGCGAAAGCGAGCCAGGCGGTCACCGCCAGGCACAGGAGCACCGCAGCATAGGGCAACGCGATGCGCATAAGCAGCCCTCCCCGCCATCAGCCCATCATCATCCAGACGATCGCCGCCATCATGATGAGAAAGCCCGTGATCGCCGTTGCGACAAAGGCCTGTTCGACGCGATCCATCGGCATCACAAGCCCCCTTTCTCCAGCCGAACCAGTCTGGGGGCTCGGGGAGCTTTGCGCATTAGGCTATGTGAATCGGCGTGCTCCTTTGTAGGTCCGCGGGATCGGCCGCACCGCCCAGCAGAGATTGCGAGGGCATTGTCCTACGACTTCGCCGTGCCCGGCTCCGCCATCTTGCGATGCTGCTTGGCCAGCATCTCATTTGGCGTGACGTTGGCGATGGTGGTCTGAAGCTTGTTCTTCATTCCGGTTACGATGTCGGACTCGCCGCGCAACATGGCGTCGAAGCCGGCCTTCGCGACGTCGTAGGCACTGTCCTTCGGCTCGGTGCCGACCTTGGTGTCCATCATGTCGGCGCGGCGGAAGAACTCGGTTTCGGTGGCGCCCGGCATCAGACAGGTGACGGTGACGCCGCTGTCGCGCAGCTCCTCGCGGAGCGCGAACGAGAATGAATCGAGGAAGGCCTTGCTGGCGTTGTACACCGCCTGAAAACTGCCAGGCGTGAATCCGGCGATCGAGCCCGTGATGAGGATGCGGCCCGAATTGCGGCGGAGCATCTCGTTGCCGGCGCGATGGATCAGATACAGCGTACCGGTGATGTTGGTGTCGACGAGGTGCTTGATCCTGGCAAAATCCTGGTCGAGGAAGGCCTTGCCGAGGCCGACGCCGGCATTGGCCAGCAGCGCGTCGATCGGCCGGTCGCCGACGGCGGCGCAGAGCTTGTCGACGCCTTGCGTGGTGGCGAGATCGGCTTCGACCGCCTCGACGCTGGCACCGAGCCTGCGGAGATCGACAGCAACCCTCTCGATCTCGGGCTCATCCGCCGCGATGACAAGGTTGAACCCTCCTTGGGCGCAACATCTGGCGAGTTCCAGGCCGATGCCGGTGGAGGCGCCGGTGACGACGGCGAGTTGATTGGCGGCCATGAGCGTATCCTTCGCTTGTCCTTGAGATGGGATTGATGACGCTCCAATCGCCGCGGTGGCCGCTCGTTCCTATCGGGCCGCACGCCGCTGCGGCGCAAAGATTTTGCACCGCGCGATAGCAACCATCGTTCGTTGTTCGACTTGGATGCCTCGTAGCTCGCGGGAGAACTGAGATGAAGGCGCTAGTTTGGCACGGCAAGGAAGACATACGCTGCGACACCGTCACCGATCCTGAGATTCAGGACCCGCGCGACGCCATCATTAAAGTCACGAGTTGCGCCATCTGCGGCTCGGACCTGCACCTCTTTCACAACTACATTCCGGGCATGCTGCCCGGCGACATCATGGGCCACGAGACCATGGGTGAAGTGGTCGAGGTCGGCTCCGGCGTCGACGGCAAGCTGAAGAAGGGCGACCGCATCGTCGTGCCCTTCACGATCATTTGCGGCGAATGCGATCAGTGCAAACGCGGCAATTTCTCGGTCTGCGAAACCACCAATCGCAAGCGCCATTTGGCAGACAAGGCGTTCGGACACACGACAGCCGGCCTGTTCGGCTACACGCATCTGACCGGCGGATATCCCGGCGGCCAGGCCGAATATCTACGCGTGCCGTTCGCCGACGCCACCCATATCAAGGTGCCCGACGGCATACCCGACGAGCAATTGCTGTTTCTCAGCGACATCTTCCCGACCGGCTGGCAGGCCGCCGCGCAATGCGACATCGAGCCGACCGACACGGTCGCGATCTGGGGCTGCGGGCCCGTGGGACAGATGGCGATCCGCAGTGCCATTTTACTCGGCGCCAACCAGGTGATCGCGATCGACTGCCTGCCCGAGCGGCTCAGCATGGCGGAAGCCGGCGGCGCCACCACCATCAACTTCGAAACCGAAAGCGTCCTGGAGCGGCTCGAGGAGCTCACCGACGGCAGAGGCCCCGAAAAATGTATCGATTGCGTCGGGATGGAGTCGCATGTGATGGCCTCCCTGCCCGACACGCTGCTCGACCGCGCCAAGCAGATGGTGATGGTGGAGAGCGACCGACCGCACGTGCTGCGCGAGATGATCTATGTCTGCCGCCCTGGCGGCATCATCTCGGTGCCGGGCGTGTACAGCGGATTCTCCGACATGCTTCCGATGGGCGCCTTCATGAACAAGGGCCTGCAGATGCGCACCGGCCAGACCCACGTCAACCGCTGGACCGACGACCTGCTCCGCCGCATCGAGGAAGGTCAGATCGATCCGTCCTTCGTCATCACCCACACCGTCCCGCTTAGCCAAGGCCCCGAGATGTATCAGGTGTTTCGCGACAAGCGTGACTCCTGCGTCAAGGTCGTGCTGAAGCCCTGAGGAGCAAGAGCCATGTTTCATTTCTCCAACATCGTTCGCACCAAGGGCGATCCGAAGATCGTCGAAGGCGGCCCGAGCCTGAAGCGCCCCGAAGACCAGCTCGCGCGTGCGCTCGGCTGGTTCAGCATCGGTCTCGGCGTCGTGGAATTCTTCGCGCCGCGACGCGTCACGGAAACGCTGGGCATGGAAGGCCATGAGACGCTGGTCCGTGCCTTCGGCGTGCGCGAGATCCTGGCCGGGATCACGACGCTCTCGGTCGAGAAGAACGCCGGCCTGTGGGCTCGCGTCGGCGGCGACGGCCTCGATGCCGCCGCGCTGCTTTCGGGGCTGACCGCGGACAATCCCAAAAAGGGCAATATTGCACTGGCGCTGCTGATGGTCGGCGGAATTGCAATGCTCGACTACCGCGCCGCGCAGGACACCAAGCCGCGGCGGCCGCCGCGCGACGCACGGCGCAAGCTGTATCCGAACCGCAGCGGCTTTCCCAAGGGCATCGAGAGCGCCCGAACCGCGGCCAAGCAGATCGCAGCGCACGCCACGGCGGGGCGCACCTGAGGAAGCAAGACGAGGTAATGCAAGACGAGGTGATACAAGACAATGAACGAGGCGTCCCGTAACGAAGGTGCGTGGTGGGAATCCGCCGTCATCTACGAAATCGCACTGATCTCGTTCCAGGACTCGGACGGCGACGGCAAGGGTGATCTCGCCGGCCTGACATCACGGATCGACTATCTGAAATGGCTCGGCGTCGACGCGGTGTGGCTGACGCCGATCTACAAGAGCCCGTTCCGCGACCTCGGCTACGACATCTCCGACTACTGCTCCATCGACCCTGCGTTCGGCAGCCTCGAGGCGTTCGACCGCCTGCTCAAGGCCCTGCACGCGGCCGAGATCCGCCTCATCCTCGATCTCGTCCCCAATCATACTGCGAACGACCACGCATGGTTTGTCGAGAGCAGCAGCTCACGGAACAGCGCGAAGGCCGATTGGTATATCTGGGCCGACGCGGCCGAGAATGGCGGTCCGCCCAACAATTGGCTGAGCCGCTTCGGCGGCAGCGGCTGGGAATGGTGCGAGGCGCGACGGCAATATTACTACCATTCCTTCCTGGTCGAGCAGCCCGATCTGAACTGGCGCAACCCGCAGCTGCGCGCCGCGATCGCCGATGTCATGCGCTTCTGGCTCGATCGCGGCGTCGACGGCTTTCGCGTCGATGCCAGCGCCGTCCTGATCAAGGACGCCCTGCTGCGCGACAATCCGCATAACCCGCAAGCGAAAGGCAAGCCGCCGCCGCAGCGCCAGACGCCCGTCTTTACCGACGATCGGCCGGAGACGATGGATTGCATCGAGTTCATCCGCGAGGTGATCGATGGCCATCCAGGGCGGATGTTGTGCGGCGAAGTCCAGGGCAAGACCGACCGCATCGGGCACTTTTACGGCAACGACCGCCCGCGCCTGCATTTGCCGCTCAATTTCGCGCTGCTGGACTCGCAATGGGACGCGTTCTCGCTGCAAGCAACGATCGACGCCTATTTCAACGCTATCCCGGATCATGCTTGGCCGGTCTGGGTGGTCGGTGGCCACGACAAGCAGCGGATCGCGAGCAAAATCGGGGACGCGCAGATGCGGGTGCTGGCGATGCTGCTGATGACGCTGCGGGGAACGCCGTTCTTCTTCATGGGCGACGAGATCGGCCGCAAGCGCGTTCCCATTCCGCCCGACCGCGTCCGCGATCCCTTCGAGAAGCTCGTGCCGGGGTATGGCCTTTGCCGCGACCCCGAACGCGCGCCGATGCGATGGGATGAGAGCAGCAACGGCGGCTTTACAACCGGCGATCCATGGCTGCCGCTGGAGCCGCCCGACGGCGCGGCCAACGTGGCCACCCAGCAGCGCGACGGGCGTTCGATCCTGGCGCTGTTTCGCGCGCTGATGACGCTGCGGCGCGAGCAGGCGTGCCTGCGCCAGGGCGGTTACGAGCCGCTACGCGCGCAGAACGACGTTCTTGCCTACAGGCGGACGGGTGACGGCCGCGACATTCTGGTCGCGCTCAACATCGCCGCCGAGCCGCGGAAATGGCATTGGCAAGGTCGCGGCCGCCTGCTGATGTCGACGCATCTCGATCGGTCGTCCGAGCCGTTGCCGGACGCCTCCATCCTGCTCCGCGGCAATGAAGGCGTGATCATTGAACTCGAGCCACGATGACGGCCGAGGAACCATCCGCGCGTCAGAGAGTCTCATTCAACGCTTCCGACGCCCCCTGCCGGAGGCTGAATAGACGAAACCGCGGCCCTGGCGCTCATCCCCCTTCAAGCGCCGGGGTAGCGGCGTGAGCCTGGAGGCGGACCATGAGCAAGACCAAGGGCCTCGGTCAGCGGATCGCTGGCAAGGCGAAACAGGCCGTAGGCGAGATCGTCGGCGATCAGGATCTCCATGAGGAAGGCAAGGAGCAAGCGGAACGCGGCCGGGACGAACAGAGCAAGCCGAGCGAGCTCAATCCGTTGAAGAAACTCAATCAGCTGACGTGAACGCCGCGGGGCCGTCAACCATTTCCAGTCCAATTCGCCCCGGTGATGAAGGCGCCTCACGGCGACGCTCGCGCTGGATCGCCGCGGCCGAACTCGGCCTGATCAGCAGCACCTTCTCGACCATCGTCAGCCAGCTCTTCGCCGCGCGCATCGGACGCGATGCCGCCGTCGACTGGATGACGGTCGCCGCCATTCCCGCGCGCGATTGGGCGATCAGCGCAGAGCCGTCGTGGAGCGCGATCCTTGCCGGGATCGCCTTCCACCAATGGGCCGACTTCTCCTGGGCGCTGGTGTTCTTCGGTGTGCTCGGGCGCTGGACCGCCGACCTGCGTCCGCTGACGATCCTGCTGCTCGCGCTGCCCTGGGCCGTGTTCTCGTCGAGCATGGAATGGTTCGTGCTGGTGCCGCTGTTTCCGTTCTGGCAGCCGCTGTTCACGCTGCAGCAACCCTACTGGATCGGCCTGCTCGTCCACGGCTCCTCGGCCGTGATGTACCCCCTGTTCGCCCGGTTGCGCTGGAGGCGAGGCGCGGCACCCGCGCGCGATGTTCGCTTCACCAATGCCTGGATCACCGGCGCGCTGGCTTTGATCGCACTGCTCGGCGCGACCGCGTTGTTCGGCAGCCATGGTTACGAGCCGCCATGGATGGGCCGCGACAGGGACGCGGACCAGACTTACATCCGTCACATGACCGCGCATCATGCCCAGGGCATCGCACTGGCGCGGATCGCCGCGGAGCGCGCGCAGGACCCGCATCTGCGAAAGCTGGCGATGCTGATGGTCGCAAGCCAGACCGGCGAGAACCGGATTTTCGAGACGTGGTGGCTGAGCTGGTTCGACACCGAGATGCCCGATTGCAGCACGGACGAACGTGCCGCCATGCCGGGCTTCCTGACGCAGGCCGAGATGCGGCAGGTCAGGGCCGCGCCGGCGGACCAATTCGACATGCTGTTCGTCGAAACGATGAGCAAGCATCATGCCGGCGCCGTCAGGATGGCCGACCAGATGTGGCATAGCGGCGGCGATCTGCGCCTGCGTGTGATGGCCCACGCCATCCGCCACGAGCAGCAGGGCGAGATCGCGCTGATGCACGGCGCCAGCGGCATTGCCGCCGTTGCCACCGCCTTCCACAACATGCTCGGCGACAATGTCAATTGAGCGGATCGTCCCCTACTCCCGCCAGAACTCCGCCAATTCCTCGGCGGTCATCAGGTCGACCTGGCCGTGAAAGCGGGTGCGGTACATCGTCATGAGCGCATCATGGCCGACGTCGGACGAGCTGCACAACGCATCCTCGACGATGACGACCCGAAAGCCGAGATCGACGGCGCTCAGGACCGTCGAGAGCACGCAAACGTCGGTCTCTGCGCCCGTGATCACGACCGTGCCGACATTCTTCTCAATGAGCAGGCTCGCGAGGCCGGGATTGCTGAAAGCCGAATAGGCAGGCTTGTCGATCACGGCCGCCGGCGGAACGAAGCGGCTCAGGGCGGGCACGAGTTCAAGGCCCGACGGCGGAAGATGTTTGCGGGTCGCTTCGCGCCAGCGACGAAAATAGCTCTGCCACTGTCCGGGCCGATCCTCCGGATCTTCCGGCGTGATGAATCGCGTGAAGATCGTTCTGGCCTGATGGCGCGAAACGATCGAGGCGATCGTCGGCAGAACCCTCGCCATCCAGGGCGTCTCCCAGAGACCGCCGGGAGCGAAGATGTTCTGCATGTCGATGCACAAGTGAACGGCGTCGCTGATGTCGGTCACTTCCGACGCGCTGTCTCTCATCGTCCTTCACTCCTGTGGGCTGATCGACGGCGCTCACGACGCCGAGATCGGAGCCTCTCCGCTCTCGACGATCTCTGAAAGGATGTCCTTGAACAGACGCACCGGAATGGATTTTGCCGCAGGGACCTTGCTGCCCTCCGCCTGATGCCAGAGCGGAATGAGCACGTTGCACTCCGGATAGTAAGCCGCAATGCTCCTGCGGGGGATGCCATAGGGGACGATTTGGAGCTCGCTCAAGCTGCGCGTGACGCCATCGCCCGCCTCCGTCACCAGCGTGACGGTATCTCCTGCTTTCAACCCGTCTTCCTCCATGTCAGCGGGATTCATGAACACGACGTAGCGGCCGCCCTCGATGCCGCGAAAGCGATCGCCTTCGGCGTAGATCGTCGTATTGAACTGTCCGTCCGCGCGCAGTGTCATCAGCTCATAGACGCCGTCGGTCTCGCGGGGCGGCGCGAAGGCCGACTTTGGAACGGTGAAATTCGCCTTACCGTTCGGGGTCTTCCACTTCCGATCTCGCGCGGCGAGCGGCCGCGCAAAGCCGCCGGGTTCGAACAGGCGCGCATTGAAGTCCTTGAATTGGTCGGGATAGGTGCGCTCGATGGCGTCCCGAACCCGTGAATAATCGGCGACCCAGGCGTCCCAATCGATCTTGGGATTGGGCTTCAACGTTGCCTTCGCCAAGGCGGCGACGATCGCCGGCTCCGACAGGAGATGGTCGGCCACCGGCTTGCGCTGGCCGCGCGATCCGTGAATGCAGGTGGTGGAATCCTCCATCGACACCGCTTGTTCGCCGCTATCCTGCCGGTCGATCTCGATCCGGCCGAGACACGGCAGCAGATAGCTGACCTCGCCGGGCACGAGGTGAGTCCGGTTGAGCTTGGTCGCGATCTGCACCGACAGGCGCAGGCCCGACCACGCGGGCTCCATCAGGGACCGCTCGGGAACGGCGCGCAGGAAATTGCCGCCGAGGCTGACGAAGCCGCGAATTTCACCCTTCAGAATGCTCTGGCAGGCCTCGACGGTGGACAGTCCCTCCCATCGCGGCGGCTCGAAGCCGTAAAGCTCCGCAAGCTTGTCGAGCGGCACCAGCTTGGTCTTCTCGGAAATGCCGACGGTGCGCTGGCCCTGCACGTTGGAGTGGCCCCGGATCGGCGAAATGCCCGCGCCGGGCTTGCCGATATTGCCGCGGAGCAGCAGCAGGTTGACGATCATCTTGTTCGTCTCGACGCCGTGCTTGTGCTGGGTGATGCCCATGCCGTAATTGGCGATCACGGCCTTGGCCTCCATATAAGTGTTCGCGGCCTCGCGCAGGGCACCGCGCGAAAGCCCCGAGGCCCGTTCGATCTCCTCCCAATCCTGTGCACGGCAGAATGCGGCGAACTCCTCGAAGCCGGCGGTGTGTTGCCGGATGAATTCGACATCCACTACGCGCGCAGTTTCATTTTCCCGAGCGAGGTCGTCCGCCTCGATCACCCATTTGCAAATCCCGATGATCGCCGCCGCGTCGCCGCCGACCCGCACCTGATAATATTGCGAACTGATGCGCGTGCCGCCGGCGATCATCTGGACCGGATTTTGCGGATTGGCGAACCGCTCCAGGCCGCGCTCGCGCAGCGGATTGAAGGTTATGATCGGCACGCCGCGCTGCGCCGCCTCCTGAAGCGGATGCAGCATGCGCGGCGCGTTGGTGGTGGTGTTGTGGCCGAAGAAGAAGATGCAATCGGTGGTCTCGAAATCCTCCAGCAGCACCGTGCCGACCGGAACTCCGATCACCTCCGGCAGCGCCACCGACGTCGTCTCGTGGCACATGTTCGAGCTGTCAGGGAAATTGTTGGTGCCGTACATGCGGCCGAACAATTGGTACATATAGCTGGTTTCGAGCGAGGCACGTCCGGACGTGTACATCACGACAGAATGGGGATCGAGCCGGTTCAGCTCGGCGCCGATATCAAGAAAGGCCTCGTTCCACTCGACCGGAAGATATTTGTCGCTTGCCCGGTCGTAACGCATCGGCGTCGTCAGGCGCCCCTGCTCCTCCAGTTGATGATCGGACCAGGTTCGTAGTTCAGCCAGCGTATGTTGCGCAAAGAACTCCGGTGTTGCGGTCTTGCGCGTAATCTCCCAGGCGGTCGCCTTGGCGCCGTTCTCGCAGAACTCGAATGGACGTGGCTTGGCCGGCTTGGCCCAGGAGCAGCTCACGCACATGAATCCATCGGGCTTGTTCTGCTTGAGCAGGATCTCGCTGCCGAGAATGGCGACCTCTTCCTGCGTCAGGATGCTTGCAACGGCTTTGAGTGAGCCCCAGCCACCTGCTGGCGCATCATTGTTCTCGACCTTTGCCTTTTGCCTCATGGCGTTTCCTTCAACCGCAAGCCCCGCACGCAAAACCCAAGATGCGATGGCAAGTTCCAAGCGTTGGGAACCTTGCTCCGGTTTGTGCGTCGATGAATCGACGTAGGGCGAACACCCATGCACGGCTCTCGATCCGGCGCACCCGATCGCGCATCCATGCCCACGGCATCCGTGAGAATGCCCCGGCTCACGTCGAGCGGGACGCAGGATGAGCGGATGCTGGCTGAGGAATGTCCCGTGGCACTCGTCTACGACGGAACTACCGTCGCCGTTGTGATGGCAACTCCCGCCGACTTAACCGACCTCGCTGTGGGATTCAGCCTGACCGAAGGGATCATCGGCGACATCGGCGAGATCGAGGAGCTCACGGTCGTTCCCGGTCCCGACGGGATCGAACTGCGGCTATGGCTGCGACCGAACGCCGGGCGACGGCTGAAGGAGCGACGGCGACATCTGGTCGGGCCGACGGGTTGCGGCCTATGCGGCATCGACAGCCTGCGCGAAGCCGGCCGGATCGCTCAGTGTGTCGAGCAACCGGCGAGCCTCACGCCGGAGCAGATTAGCGCGGCCATCGCGGCCCTCACCGAGTCACAGATCCTCAACCACAAGACACGCGCCGCTCACGCCGCGGGTTTTTTCCGGCCAGGCAGCAAGACCATGATGGTGCGCGAGGACGTGGGGCGCCACAACGCCCTCGACAAGCTTGCCGGCGCTCTCGCCATCGAAGGCGCATCCGGCCGCGCCGGCGCCGTCATCCTTACCAGCCGGATATCGGTCGAGATGGTGCAAAAAGCCGCCGCGGTCGGCGCCGGCATCGTCGTCGCCATGTCTGCACCGACCGCGCTTGCGGTCCGAACGGCGGAGGCCAGCGGCATCACGCTCGTCGGGATCGCGCGGGGCGACGAATTCGAGATCTTCAGCCATCCGGCACGGGTGTTCATGCCCGCGGCCACGCAGATCGAGCCGGAGTTTCGACCGCAGGCAAACTAAGGGAACCCGGGCATGAGGGATTCGCCGCGCTCACCCTCTCGACGTATGTCGATGGTGGAATCGGCTTGCGGTGCTTCCCCACGAAGCGTAATTTTCAACTCTACGTAGCTCATTCGAAAGCATCTATCGGGTTCGGCCAAGCGGGAGACAGCAATGGCGGATGTCCCATGGCACCTTTCCGGTGACTATTTCGAGAATTGCAGTTGCAGCATCGTGTGTCCCTGCCTGGTGTCGGCGGCGCCTCCGTTGACCGCGCGACCGACCGAGGGCTTCTGCAACGTACCGCTGATCTTCCACATCGAGACCGGCCGTTATGGCGATATCGCGCTTGATGAGCTGAATGTGCTCGTCATCCTCCACGCACCTGGGGTCATGGCAGACGGAGACTGGTCGGTGGCCGCCTATATCGATCAGCGCGCCAACGATGACCAGACCGAGGCCCTGGCTGCAATCTTCACCGGCGGTGCCGGCGGTCCCATGGCCGCGTTCGCGCCGCTGATCAGCAAGAACCTGGGGGTGCGCAAGGTCCCGATCACGTTCCGGATCGACGGCAAGACGCGGTCCGCGGAAATCCCCGGCATCCTGCACATGTCCGTCGATCCGCTACCGACCATGCATCCGAGCGGCGAGATGTGGACGAACATCGGCCATCCGGTCAGCCCCGACGCCATGGTGATGGCCGTCGGCGCCGCCGGCAATACCTTCAGCGATCATGGCATGCGCTGGGACAATTCCGGCAGGAACGGCCTCTATGCGCCGATCCGCTGGTCAAACCAGGCGTGACGTAAACTCCCGATAAGCCGCCCGCATCAGCGGCCGGCAACATCGATCGCACAACATCGATCGCAAATGACGGACAGCCCCCTGGAAGCCGTGCTGCGGCGCGATCGCTGGATCGTCGGCGGCGCGATCGTCCTCATTGTCGTGTTGGCATGGAGCTATGTGCTCTGGCTCGCCAACGACATGGACATGGGCGGCATGGACATGGCTGAATTCCGCATGATCCCGGCGGGGATCGGAATCATGCTGCCAGCCGACGAGCCGTGGCGAACGATCGAGTTCGCCTATGTGTTCCTGATGTGGGCGGTGATGATGGTCGGAATGATGGCTCCCTCGGCCGCGCCCATGATCCTGATGTACGCC